>JAPPGB010000168.1 GCA_028821475.1 Spirochaetaceae bacterium | reverse complement strand
ACGACGATGGCCGGGGCGCGGCGGGAGCGCAGTTCGATGCCGGCATACGCGGCGCTTCGCGGGCACCGGTACGGGGCCACGACCGGTTCACGAGTTCAGCGGCGAAGCGGCTGGCGTACGCAGCCGGGCGAGGCGCGGTGGAGCGGTCGCAGGCCCTGGCGCGGCACCTCGCCGCGTTGAACGGCTGCGGCGCGTCGCCGGGCTCCCGCTCACGGTACATCCCGGTGGCCGTGCGGCGCGAGGTGTGGCGCCGCGACCAGGGTTGTTGCAGCTATGTCGACCCGCACAGCGGCCGGCGCTGCGGTTCCCGCTATCGGCTGGAGATCGACCACGTGGTGCCGTTCGCGCTCGGCGGCGCTACCGAGCTGTGGAACCTCAGAATTCGGTGCCGTGCCCACCACCGGTTGCGCCACGCTCCGCGCCATGCCCACCCGGCGAGTGGGCCGAATGAGAACCCGGGCGCACCGTGAAGTCGCATGACGCGAGCCGTCGCGCCGGTACGTGATCGCGCCATCGTGGAGACCTGTGACGCCACGCATGATCGCGCCGCCGCTCCAGTTCGCATCGCCTTCGCAGTCTCCCTCGCTACGATGTGGATGCTATCTGCCTACCGCTTCACGCGTTCGCACCCCGCTCACTAGTGCTCACTCATGGAGAATCTCGCCGCTCCATAGGGCAGTGCGGAATTCCCGCACCGGGAGCAGTTCGATGCCATCGACGATCCGCGGCGCCGATTCACCGCACACCACGATGCGCCTGCGGACGCGCGTCACGCGTGTATCCGAGCCGGGCGCTCAGCTCGCAGAAGACGAGTTGCTCGAGAGCGCGACCGAATAGAGGTCGGCCCGGTCATGGTTCCCAAGCTTTACTCCCATGCCCGGAATCTCGCAACTATTCTGCGGGAAATAGCTATTTATCCGCAATAGAGCTGCGGGATAAAGCCGAAAAGTATTCATTATTAGACACAGATCAATTATTAAGTATACTTTTTTCGTCGACGCAACAGATGCTACGGCGACAGGGGACAGGTTCATGAAGCAGGGTGAGGTGCAACAGATGTTGACGGCCACCAACCGGTGGTGGCGCAATCCGCGTGATTGGCAGCGGGACGACCCCGATCTGCGTGAGGCCGATGGCGCGCCGTTTCGCTACTCGGCCGGGGTACTCGACGACTTGGCTCCCGGCGGCCTGTACGTGCTGCGCGGCCCGCGGCGCGTCGGCAAGTCGGTAGAGCTCAAGCGCGCCATCGAGTCGCTGGTTGCATCCGGGATCGCGCCCCGCAGCATCGTACACGCAGCGGTCGACGGCTGGCGCGCGGCGGATCTCGGGCGGCTGGTGAGCGCCGCGGGAGTTCTGATGCCGCGTGACGGCCGGCGGTACTGGTTCATCGACGAGATCACCGGAATCACGGACGGCTGGCCGGAACAGGTCAAGTGGCTGCGTGACAATGACGCCCGGCTCCGCGACGACACGGTCGTGCTCACGGGTTCATCGGCCAGCGACCTCACGGCGTCGATCAAGGCGCTTGCCGGCAGGCGTGGCAGCGCCGGCGATCCCGACCGCGTGTTGCTGCCGATGGGATTCCGGACCTTCTCGCGGCTGGCCGCGGAGGAGCCGGTCGGCATCGACATCGGTCCGCTGCGCGTTGCCGACCTGACGCCACGCCTGCTGGCGGATGCGGCGCACGCCTTGGCGCCATGGCTGCATGCGCTGGTCGATACGTGGGAGGGGTACCTCCTGGCCGGCGGCTTCCCGGCAGCCGTGGCGAGCTACATCGACACGCGGGAGGTTGCCCCGCCGCTGGTCCGCGGGCTCGTCGACGTGGTGCACGGCGATGCTTTCCGGCGTGCCGACTGGTCGCGGGCACAGACCGCGGCATTCATGCACCGGATCGGGCGGGGATTGTGCGCACCGGTCAACATCTCCGCGGTGGCCGACGACATCGGCGTCTCGTCGTCCAGCGTTCAGCGGCGGCTCGACGAGTTGCGCGAGGCGTTCGTGGTGTGGCCGTGCTACCAGGAGGACGCGTTACGACCGAAGCTGAACGCGCAGGCGAAGGTCTATTTCACCGACCCGGTCTACGCACGGCTCGAGGTCGACGTGCCCCTCGACTCGAGCGTCCTGTCCGAGCAGCAACTTGGCACCGCGCTCTGGCGCAGTCTCGAACGCGCCCGGGCGGGCAGCTACCTGGGCTACGACCGCATTCTGTACCATCGCACGCGGACCCGAAGGGAGATCGATTTCGTCGGCCCCGACCTCGGCGGCTGGGCCGTCGAGTCGAAGTACGTCGACGGCCGTTGGCGGCGCGACGCTCAGACGCTGCTCGCATCCAGATGGCGAGGCATCGTCGCTACCCGCTCCGAGTTGAACTTCGACGATCCCGAGGTGGCAGCGGTACCGGCGGCGATGCTGGCTTGGCTGCTCGACACTTGAGGGAGGATCGACCATGGCGGCGAAGAGAGCGCTCGGTGAGGTAGACTGACGAGCCTGAAGCAGGCGCCGTCGCGGAGCGCGCGAACGACCACCGGCCCGGAACGAAACGCGGCAAGAACGAGCTCCCCCGGACAGACTCGAACTGCCGACATGGTGGTTAACAGCCACCCGCTCTACCAACTGAGCTACAGGGGAATGACGGGGCCACGGCGTGCGCCGCCCGCGACTCATATTGATAACGATTTCTGCCGACGCTGTCAATAACTGGGAGACTCGCGGCAGAGGCGTGGGAAAGCGCCAGCGAGCGGGCGCCATTGAAAGGAGTGGAGGGCCAGATGAATACACTTTCCATCCGCACCGATCCTTTCCGCTACGTGGCGCTGCAGTACCTGGTGATCGCCTTCTCGCGGCTCCGGGTACGAGAGGAGGCGCTGCGCTGCCTGGACGACCTGCTGTCCTACCTGGCCGCGGAGCCGGAGGCGGCGGTGCCCGAGGGCGGCACCTGCGGCGAGCTGGCGCTGGACTACCTGCATGACCTGCAGGTGGTCGGCCGCCACGACGAATACGACTTCCGCTGGCTGCAGGGGGACCACCAGTTGCAGCGCCTGCTCGAACACTACCGGGTCAAGCTGGAGCCGACCGCACCGCCGCACCTGCCGATGAGCGTTCCCGCTCCAACCCGCTGATCGCCGCCGCGCCGGGCGCCGCAGCCGGCAACCTCGAATGCTGGCCCGCGGCGCCTCGCGGCTGCTTGAACGTTCGATGATCTGACGTATATTGACCGCCATGAAGCTGGGCATGTTCATGATGCCGCTGCACCCGCCGGCCAAGGACCGCACCGCGTGCTTCGACGAAGATATCGACCAGGTGGTGCGGGCGGAGGCGCTCGGCTTCACCGAGGCGTGGATCGGGCAGCACCACTCGGTGGCGTGGGAGCCGATCCCGTCCAACGACCTGTTCATCGCCAACCTGCTGCCGCGCACGTCGACCATCCGCCTGGGCACGGGCGTGTCGATCATTCCCCACCATCACCCGGTCAACGTCGCGGTGCGGCTGGCGTTTCTCGACCACCTGTCGCGCGGGCGCATCAACGTCGGCTTCGGGCAGAGCGGCGTGCCCACCGACTGGGAGCTGTTCGACCTGCCCGACCCCGGCACCCAGGGACTGATGACGCTCGAAGGGATGGACCTGGTGATGAAGCTGTGGCAGAGCGAGGCGCCGTTCGACTTCCGCGGGCGGTTCTGGCACGTGCGGGCGGACGAGCCTGACCGCGAGCTGGGCGTCGGGGTGATGCTGCGGCCCTATCAGAAGCCGCACCCGCCGATCGCCATGAGCGTGATCAAGGCGGGCTCGCGCGCCGCCCACACCGCCGGCGAGCGCGGCTTCATTCCGATCAGCACCAACCTGGTGCCCGACGCGACGCTCGGCTCGCACTGGGACACCTACTGCGGCGGCGCCGCCGCCGCCGGACGACCGGTTCCCGACCGCGCCATGTGGCGGGTGGCGCGCAGCATCTTCGTGGCGGACAGCGACACGGAGGCGTGGGACCACGCGCGCGCGGGCTCCTTTGCCGCCTCGCTCGACTACCTGATCAAGATTCTGACCGCCGGCGGCGTGCTGCAGGTGATGAAGGAGCGCCCCGATCAACCGGACGAGGAGATCACCGTGGAATACGCGATGAGCAAGCTGTGCATCATCGGCAATGCGGCCACCTGCAGCGAGCGCCTGCGCGCCCTCCAGGAGGCGACCGGCGGCTTCGGCACGCTGCTGATGATCGCCCACGACTGGGACGACCGCGCGCGCTGGACCCGTTCCCTGGAACTCCTGGCACGCACCGTCGTGCCGGCGGTGGCGGCGGTGTCGCCGGTGGCTGCGCATGGCGATTGACCGCGACGCTCAGCGCCGCATCATGGGCCACTTCGCCACCGGCGTCACGGTGATCACCACCGGCGACCGGTCCGGGGCCGAGTGGGGCATGACCGCCAACTCCGTCACCTCGCTGTCGCTCGATCCGCCGCTGGTGCTGTTCGCCATCGATCGGCGCAACCGGATGATCGAGCAGCTCGCCGCCACGGCGGCGTTCGCCATCAACATCCTGCGCGCCGACCAGGAGGCGCTTTCGCAACGGTTCGCCGCCCCCGGCCCGAAGGATTTTGCCGGGATCGACATCGACTTCGGTGTCAGCGGCGCGCCGGTATTCGCCGATTGCCTCGGGTTCCTGGACTGCGCGGTGCACGAGCGGCTGCCGGGCGGCGACCATGAAATCGTGGTCGGCAAGGTGGTCGGCGGTGCCCTGAGCGGCGGCAGGCCGCTGCTGTTCTACGGCGGCGGCTACAACCGCATCGCCCATGCCCCGCCTCGGGCCGGGGCGCGCACCTACACCCTCGAAGAGAGCTACAACCACTTCGCCGCGTTCTGACGCCGGACGCGGCGCCTCGGCGACGACTCCTCCGGTGAGAGGTTGCGCGAGTGTCCCTGGACTCGGGCGTATACCTCTGGTGGAGTGCTATCGCTTTCGTGTTCTTGATCTCTTGGGATTGTCGAAAGCAACGCCGGCAACTCGAACCGCCTCCGGATTGCCGACAGATGGCCCTTCCGCACGGTCGCGCCTTCACCGTGGCACGGTAAAGGATACGACCTTGCCGATCCTTTCACGTCCGGATGGTAGATCATTCGTTCGCTACCCTTCCCGCGTTTCGTGAAAATCACAAACCGGTTATCGTAGTCCTTGAGGAGTTTGATCAGTTCTCTGCACGTCAGAACCCTACGCTTGGGCATATGCGCCTCTCGGTATCTGTTCTACCGGAGGCACGGGAAGCTCGCTAATGAGCTGACTCCTCGCAGCTTCCTGAGTACCGGTTATGTAGTCACTCATGGCTTCCTGTTGAGCTTGAGCGTACATAACATGGTACTTTTCCTCAACCCCGAAAGACAATAAATCAGGATTGTTCATTTGCGCCGCGAACGTGAATTGATTTACGATAGCGTTGTGAAGCTCTTCCATTGCGTCATCAAATGAATCGCCATATCCTCGCAGATCCATTTCTAAACACAAAGCACACCACTCGCCATCTTCCTCATAACCCAACACCCGTAGGTGCATGGTTGCTGCATCTTCCTCACCATGCCACTTTACGAATCCAGGTATTCTCTGTCCAAATTCTTTCATTGATCTTACTATCGGCCAGATGTGGCAGTATGTGACGAATCCCGGTTATGTCAAGTCCATGATTATCCGGTTATCCGGTGGCGCGACTTGCGGCGAGTAGCAGGGCGCGGCGGCCGAGCACGCGCGCAAGGCGGAGGCGGTAATCGGCCGACGCGTACGGGTCGCTGAGCGGCTCCGCAACGTCAATTCCGGCGAGCGCGGCATCGACGGCCGCCTGCTGCAGCGGTTCACCGGACAGCGCCGACACATCATCGATCGTGACCGGTACCGGGCCGACTCCGCCGATAGCGAGCCGAGCAGAGGCGCAGCGGCCGTCTGCATCCAGTTCCACCACCGCGGCCGCGCCGCACACCGCGTAGCCGGAGGCCGGATGGGGATGCTTGAGGTACGCGGATCCGGTGCGGGCGCCGGCGGCGGGCACTTCCACCGCGGTGATGATCTCGTCCGAGGCGAGCGCGGTGATGAACAGGTCACTGAAGAACTCGCCGGCAGCCACCCACCTTTGGCCGACCGAGGATTGCAGTTCCAGCCGCGCACCGGCCGCAACGAGTGCCGGCGGTGGATCGGAGGCGGGATCGGCGTGCGCAAGGTTGCCGCCCAGGGTGCCCCAGTTGCGCACCGCGGCATCGCCCACCTTGGCACACGCTTCCGCCAACAGCCGCGCTCCGGCGCAAATGATATCCGAACTCGCTACCTGGTCGTGCGTGGCGAGCGATCCGATCCTGAGCGTACCGCCCTGCCGCGCGATGCCCTGCAACTCGGCCACCCGTCCGATGTCGATGAGGGTCGCCGGCTCCGCCAGCCGCAGCTTCATCGCCGGCAGCAGGCTGTGTCCACCGGCCAGGAACCGGCCGCCCGGGTGTTCGGCGAGCGCCGCCAGCGCGTCGGCGACGGTTGCGACCCGCACATAGGAAAATGGCGCCGGATACATCAGCGTTCCGCCAGGGCCGCGGCTGCGGCGTGGACTGCTTCGACGATGTTCGCGTAGCCGGTGCAGCGGCACAGGTTGCCCTTCAGGCCGGCCCGGATCTGCGCGTCGGTGGGACTCGGTTCGCGCTCCAGCAGCGCGACCGCGGCAAGCACCATGCCCGACGTGCAGTACCCACACTGCACGCCGTGATGGCGCCACAACTGTTCCTGCACCGGGTGCAGGGCGCCGTCCTGAGCGAGGCCTTCGATGGTGGTCACCGAGCGGCCATCTACCTGCGCCGCCAGCAGCGTGCACGCCTTGGAGGCGGCGCCGTCCACGAGCACCGTGCAGGCGCCGCACAGACTGGTCTCGCAGCCGACGTGGCTGCCGGTCAGGCCCAACTGGTCGCGCAGAAAGTGGACCAGCAGGGTGCGCGGCTCCACCGAGCGCTCGTAGCGCCGGCCGTTTACGGTAGCGGATATGTTGATCGATTCTGGCACGGCCCTACCCTACGGGCGCACCGGAGCGCTGGTCAATCGGCGACTTGCCGCGGGAGAGTGGAGCGGCTATGGCAAGCGCCTACTATAAATGATTTACAGTATGTTACACCTGTACGAACAGATCGCAACGGCGGGCAGGTTGCGTACGGGCGAGTTGATCGACCTGGCGGGACATTCGCGTCCACGTGTGCTGCAGTACCTCTACCGGCTGGAAGCCCGTGGCCTGGTGCGACGCGTCGGCGCCGGTCCCACCGACCCGCGCGCCTATTGGACCGTGGAGGAGGACGGATGAGCGTTATGCCCGCTGCGAGCGGACCTCTCCTCATCAAGCCGCGCGAACTGGACGGTGGACGCGGCATGGCGACCTGGGAGGTGCTGACCGCCGCCCGGGCGGGCGACGCGGCGGCGTTGCGCGCCGCGCTGGAACGCGATTCGACGCTGGCAAATGCGGCCTATTGGTACATGCCGCCGTTGCACTTCGCGGTGCGCGAGGGGCATCTGGAGGCGGTGCGCCTGCTGGTGGCCGCGGGCGCCGACTTGACGCACCGCAACGCGCTGTACGGCAACGACACCCTGCTGCAGATGGCCGAGGACCGAGGGCATGACCAAGTGGCCGGCTACCTGCGCCGGGAACTGCGCCGCCGGCTCGCGTCCGCGGGTACCCGCCACCCGATCCATGCGGCGCTGGCCGCCGGCGACGCGCCGGCCCTGGAACGGCTGCTGGACGCAGACCGGCGGCTCGCCAACCGCGGCGATCACCTGGGCCGGCGGCCGCTGCACTACGCCGTGGAGGCAGGCCGCCGCGACCTGGTGGACCTGCTGCTCGACGCGGGCGCCGCCGTCGACACGCCCGGCTTCGGCGGCGACGACCGCATCGGCGGTGCCGGGTTCCGGCCGCTGGCGCTGGCGCTGTGGCACAACCCCTACTGGAGACAGCGCAATGACTATGCCACCGCGCGCCACCTGCTCGACCGCGGCGCCGCGTATTCGATCACGGCAGCCGCCGCCCTGGACGACGCGGCGCGGGTAGAAGAGCTGCTTGGTGGTGGTGGTGCCGGGGCAGCCGACCGGCCCGAGGAGTGCGGCAAGCGAGCGCTGTCGGCCGCCGCCGAGCGCGGCCACGAGCGCATCGTGCGGCTGCTGTTGGATGCCGGCGCCGATCCCAACCTCCGCGAAGGTCCGAACTGTCCGCGCGGCTATGCCCTGTGGGCGGCCGCCCGCCACGGCCATCGCACCATCGCCGAGCTGTTGCTGGCGGCCGGCGCCGACCCCAACGCCGAGGTGGAGTCCTCCGGCACGCCCACCTCGGCCGCGGAGGATGCCGGCGTGCGCGCCCTCCTGTACCGCCACGGCGGCCGCCTGGGGCTGGCGGAGCACTTCCACCGCGGGTCGACGGACACCATTGCCGCACTGCTCGACGCGCGGCCGGCGCTGTTCGACGAGGCGGCGGCGGAGCAGGGCTTTACCCACTGCGTGGCGTCGGGCCACGAGGGGCTGCTGCGCCTGCTGCTGGCACGCGGCCTGAGGGTGCCGCCGGTGGTCACCTACTGCCAGACCTACCTGTGGCGCTCGCTGCCGTTGGCGCGGCTGTTGCTGGAGCACGGCATGGACCCCGACCTGCCCAACTGGCAGCAGATCCGCCCGCTGCACCACCAGGCCGGCAGCGGCGACGCCGACGCCGCACGCTTGTTCCTGGAGTTCGGCGCCGACCCCGACGCGGTCGACGAGGAGTTCCGTTCCACGCCGCTGGGCTGGGCGGCGCGCCGCGGGCAGCGCGAGTTCGTGCAGTTCCTGCTTGACCACCGCGGGCCTTCGGAGCCGGCGTCGGTCCCCGCGTGGGCGCGGGCGCAAGCCTGGGCGCGGCGCCGCGGCCACCATGAGATCGCCGCCCTGCTGGCGGCCGCGCAAGCCTGACCGGCAACTACGTCGCGTCCCACGCGCCGCCGCCGGCATCGTGTGGGCGCCGAAATTGATCCCGCAGCTTCGCGACGCAGCTCTCGGTCATCGATCCCGGTACTCGAGGACGTAGGAGTGGCCTACCGCGGCGCTGTCGATCTCAAGTGTGCCCGAAATCCCGGCCAACTCGCCGGTTCCGGAGTCGGGAACGATCGTCACCGTCAAAGCAGCCTCGCCACGGTTCATGAGACCGTGGTGCTGAAGCACGAACGAGCCGGACTTGCCGCCGACCGAGCCGCTGAAGTGCTCGATGGCGACGTATCCGGCCGAGCCCGGAGTGGCCGTGTGGGCCGCGACCATCTGCGCCTCGGAGGTGCCGACCAAGTCGCCGGAGAATTCCTTGCGGACCACGTTCCGGTTGAGCTTGATGCCGTCCCGATCGAGAAAGGGCGGCTCGGCCTCGATGTTGACCTCGAAAGTTCCGCGAGCGGTAGGCATGAAGAGTCTCCTTGAGCCGTGTGCCGGCGCCGGGGCGGCGGCGCCTATTCTCAGCGAGTGTACACCAGCAGGCGCCGCGAAGCGCGCCCCGACGCGCAACCGCTGCGCCGCGCCGTCGCTCAGATCCGCTGAACACCACGAAGTGGACGAAGAGGCTCCGAGCCGGAAACCGCGCGCCGCCATAGCACCGATGCCGGGCGCGGCGGACCTGGTAGCGTCGAACAACTTACGGCGAGTCATCGAGCCGGTGAGGCAGCCGCGCCATCGGGGCAACGCTCGCCGATGCTTGCGGCATTCACTCCCGCTGCTCCCGCTGGATGCTGGACTGCCTTCTGGTGGCTGGCGAGGGAAACCGGCTATGCTGCGCGGCAGCCATGTCAACCGCTACCACTCCGGCGGCCGGGTCCGTGATCGGCCGGCCGCATCCGCTTATCGACGGGAAAGTCCGGGTCACCGGCGCGTTGCGCTACACCGCCGACCTGCCGCACACCGGCGTTCTGCACGCCCGGTTTGTCACCAGCCCGTATCCGCACGCCCGCATCGACGGCGTCGACGCCACCAGCGCGGAAGCGATGCCCGGCGTGGTACGCGTACTTACCGCCGCCGACCTGCCCGAGCTGGCGCCCACCAGCCGCGCCCGCCTGCTGCTGGCGCGCGAGCGGGTGCTGTTCGTGGGCCAGCCGGTGGCGCTGGTGGTCGCCGAATCGGAGGCGGCCGCCGAGGACGCGGCGCCGGCCGTGGATGTCTCCTACACCCCGCTGCCCGCGGCCAACGAACTGGAGGCGGCAATTGCCGACGATGCGCCGCTGGTGTGGCCGGAGGGTATGCCGGGCGAGGACGATGAAGCCGCGGCTCACGGCCTCGACGTGGCCGGCGAGCAGGCGGGTCCGCAGCGCAGCAACCTGGCCAACCCGGTGAGCATGCGGCGCGGCGATCCGGAGGCGGCGTTCGCATCCGCGCATGCGGTGGTCGAGCGCAGCTACCGTACCTCCATCGTGCACCAGAGCTACCTGGAGCCGCACGCCGTTCAGGTGGACCCCGGCTCCGGGATGGACGGCGTCACGGTGTGGAGTTGCACACAGGCGCAGTTCGCGGTGCGCAAGGAGGTGGCGGACGTGCTCGGCCTCCCCGAGTCGGACGTGCACGTAAAGCCGATGCCGGTGGGCGGCGGCTTCGGCGGCAAGTTCATGCTGTACCAGCCGCTGGTTGCCCTGGCCGCGCGCGCGGTGGGCGCCCCGCTACGGCTGGTGCTGACCAGGCAGGAGGAATTGCTGGCGGCGACACCCGCGCCCGCCTCGCGCGCGACGCTCAAGCTGGCGGCCGACGCGGACGGCAAGCTCACCGCCATCGCCGCCGACTACAAGTTCGACAGCGGCTGCTTCCCCAACTCGCCGCACTCGGCCGCGGCCATGACCACCGGCAGCCTGTATCAGTGCCCGAACTTCGCCCTCTCCGGCGCCGCCGTGCTCACCCACAAGCCCTCCACCGGCGCCTACCGGGCGCCGGGCAACCCGCAACTCGCGTTCGCGCTCGAAAGCACGCTCGACGAGCTGGCGCGCGAACTTGGCATCGACCCGATCGAGCTGCGGCTGCGCAACGCCTCCCGGCCCGGCGAGCCGATGGCCAACGATCAGCCATGGCCCAACATCGGCATGCACCAAGTACTGAAACGGGCCCGGCAGCATCCGATCTGGCGCGACCGCGCGGCGGCGCGCAAGGCCGGCCGCGGCGTGGGCGTGGCGATCGGGGGCTGGCAGGGCGGCATCGAGGGTGCCACCGCCGCCTGCACCATGCACCGCGACGGCACGCTGCACGTGCACGTCGGATCGGTAGACCTCACCGGCACCACCACCAGCTTCGCGATGATCGCCGCCGACGTATTCGGCATCGACCCGGACCGGGTGCGGGTGGTCAGCGCCGACACCGAGCCGGGCTACTACTCGGGCGCCAGCGGCGGCAGCAAGATCCTCTACACGGTCGGCCCGGCAGTGGCGGCCGCGGCACGCGACGCGCGCGAGCAGGCGTTGCGCATCGCGGCCAACGAGTTCGAGGCCGACGAGGCGGACCTGGAGATCGTCGACGGCGCGGTACGCGTGAAGGGCGTGCCGGCGCCCGCGCTGCCGCTGGCGGAGATCGCCGCCAAGACCATGCAATTCGGCAGCCGGTACGCACCGGTGAAGGGCAACGGCCGCACCGCCCCGGTGGGGCGCTCGCCGGCGTTCTGCGCGCAACTCGCCGAGGTGGAGGTCGACGACGAGACCGGCGCCGTGGAAGTGCACCGCCTCGCGGTGGTGCAGGACGTGGGCAAGGCAATCAACCCGCTCACCGCCGGCGGCCAGCTCATGGGCGGAGCCATGCAGGGGCTCGGTTGGGCACTGTACGAAGCGATCGAGTATGACGACGGCGGACAGCTCCTTACCGGCTCGCTGATGGATTACGCGATACCGAACATCACCCAGTCGGCCCGCCACCTGGAAGCGGTGATGGTGGAGGTGCCGTCGGATCATGGGCCGTACGGCGCCCGCGGCGTCGGTGAACCGCCGGTCATCGCCACCGCCGCGGCGGTGGCCAACGCCATCCGCCATGCCTGCGGCGCGCGAGTGACCACGCTGCCGATGACCGCGGCGCGGGTGGTGGACGCGATCGACGCCGCGGCCGGATAGCAGCATCCGCAGTCTGAACCGCTATGAGGATTGCCGGGGTCAACGTGTTCCAGGTCGACCTGCCGTTGCGCGAAGGCAGCTATCGCTGGTCGGGCGGCAAGTCGGTGACGGTGTTCGACTCCACCGTCGTGGAGCTGGTCACCGACGCCGGCGTCTCCGGCTGGGGCGAAGCGTGTCCGCTCGGGCCGGTCTACCTGCCTTCCTACGCCGCCGGCTGCCGCGCCGGCATCGCCGAGGTGGCGCCGGCGCTGCTGGGCGCCGACCCGCGCCAGGTGGCGGTGGTCAACCGGCTCATGGACCAGGCGCTGGCCGGCCATCCGTACGTGAAGTCGGCCCTGGACATGGCGTGCTGGGACCTGCTCGGCAAGGCGGGCGGGCAGCCGGTGTGCACCCTGCTCGGCGGCCGCTTCGGCGCGGGCATCGCGCTGTACCGGGCCATCTCGCAGGGCACGTCGGAGCAGATGGCCGAGTCGGTCGCCCGCTACCGCGCGGAGGGCTACCGCCGCTTCCAGCTCAAGGTGGGCGGCCCGGTGCACGAAGACGTGGCGCGCGTGCGCGCGGTCGCCGGCAAGCTGGAACCCGGTGACGTGCTGATCGCCGATGCCAACACCGGCTGGCTCAGCCACCAGGCGCTGCAGGTTGCGCACGCCGTGCGAGACCTGCCGGTGTACATCGAGCAGCCGTGCGCGAGCTACGACGAGTGCCTCATCGTGCGCCGCGCCACTCCGCTGCCGTTCATTCTGGACGAGACCATGCAGGACCTGCGCACCCTGCAGCGCGCCGCGGCCGACGGCGCCGTGGACGCCATCAACGTCAAGATCAGCAAGTTCGGCGGCCTCACCCGCGCGCGGTTGATCCGCGACGTGTGCGTGGCGCTGGGCATCCCGATGATCATCGAGGACAGTTGGGGCGGCGACATCATCACCGCGGCCATCGCCCACCTGGCGCACAGCACGCCGCCGGAGCTACGCTTCGCAGCTACCGACTTCAACAGCTACGTGACGGTGAGCACGGCGGCCGGCGCCCCGCGCCGCGAGCACGGTACGATGGCGGCGCCCACCGGGCCGGGACTCGGCGTCGAACCGCGCCGGGACGTGCTCGGCACCCCCGTACAGGAGATCGCATGAACACCAACTCACCCGTCGATCGCAGTCGCGTTGCCGCCCACCGGAACGCAGCACCGCTCGTTCGCCTCGCGCCGAGCCCGGTGGCGGCATCCGTGGTCGAGCCGGGCGGCCACTTGTGGCGACCGGGCAGCATCCACGGGTCGGCGCGTCCGCGTGCATGTGTCTGGTCGCTCCGCGACATCGGCGACCGTGACGGTCCACGCACGCGCGTCGCCCGCCAGCCGGAGCGCTCGGGGCAGGCGTCGTGACTCCGCTGCGCCCCCCCTGGAGCGGCGTCTATCCCGCCGTGATGACCCAGTTCCGGGATGACCTGAGCGTCGACCCCGAGGCCACCGCGGCACACCTGGAGCGGCTGCTGGCGGCGGGTTGCCACGGCCTGATCATGCTCGGCACGCTCGGCGAGAACACTTCGCTGAGTCCGGACGAAAAGGTGCTGGTGCTGGAGACGGCGGTGGCCGCCGCGGACGGCCGCGTTCCGGTGCTGTCCGGCATCTCCGAGTACACCACCGCGCAGGCGGTTGCCCACGCGAAGGCGGCGCAGGCCGCCGGCTGCGCCGGCCTGATGGTGCTGCCGGCCATGGTCTACAAGAGCGATCCGCGCGAGACCCTGGCCCATTTCCGCACGGTGGCGGCCGCCACCGATCTGCCGATCATGATCTACAACAACCCGCCCGCGTACGGGGTCGACGTGACCCCGGAGATGTTCGTCGAGCTGGCGGCGGAGCCCACGGTCGCGGCGATCAAGGAATCCTCCGAGGACCCGCGCCGGCTGGTCGACATCGCCAACCTGACCGGCGACCGCTACCTGCTGTTCTGCGGCGTCGACGACGTGGTGCTGGAATCGGTGCTGCTCGGCGCCATCGGCTGGGTCGCCGGCTTGGTCAACGCCTTCCCTGAAGAGGGTGTCGCCTTGTTCGAGCTGGCAGCCGCGGGACGCTGGGAGGAAGCGCGCAGCATCGGCTCGTGGTTCATGCCCCTGCTGCACCTCGACACCAAGCCCAAGCTGGTGCAGTACATCAAGCTCACCATGCAACTCACGGGCCTCGGCAGCGAACGCGTCCGCCCCCCGCGCCTGCCCCTGATCGGCGACGAACGCGCCATGGTGGAGCGCTTGGTCCACGACGCCATCGCCACCCGCCCTTCCGTGCCTGCCTCACGTCCGGATGCCATGCGGTGACGGTGTCTACCGTCGATTACGCTCTTGACTAATTTTATCTTTATCTATTAATTTATCTCTCGTCATTCGGAGGGATAAATATCGGCATGGCCAAGTTCACCAACCCGTTTCGCCCTGGCGCGGGTCATCCGCCCCCGTACCTGGCGGGGCGCCAAGCGGAGCGCGCGGAGTTCCAACGCCTGCTCGGGCAGACCACCATCCTGGAAAACATGGTTCTGACAGGACTTCGTGGCGTAGGCAAGACGGTCCTCCTCGACCGGTTCAGGCCGCTGGCAATCGAGCACGGATGGATATGGGTGGGCACCGACCTCTCGGAGTCCACCAGCGTCAGCGAGGACAACATGGCCATCCGGCTGTGCACGGACCTGTCGCCCATCACGTCCGGCGTAGTGATGGCAACCGAAGAGGTGCGCAACGTGGGATTCGAAGCCGGTACCCGGGAAGTACAGCACACTCTCGGCTACGAAGCCCTCATGGGCTTGTACCACCGCACCCCGGGCCTGGCGCTGGACAAGATCAAGAGGGTTCTGGAGGTTGCCTGGAGTGTCTTGTCGGCAGTGTCCGAGATAAAGGGCCTCATCTTCGCCTATGACGAGGCGCAGAACCTGTCGGACCAGTCCGCCAAGGAGCAGTACCCGCTGTCGCTGCTCCTCGACTGCTTTCAGTCTCTGCAGAGAAAGGGTCTCCCACTGATGCTGGTTCTCACCGGCCTTCCGACGCTGTTCCCGAAGCTGGTCGAGGCCAGAACCTTCTCCGAGCGAATGTTTCGAGTCCTGTTCCTGCAGAGCCTGGACAAGACTGAGAGTGAAGAAGCAATTCGCCGGCCTATAGCGGATTCCGAGTGCCCGTTACGGCTCGACGATGACGCAGTCGCCACGATCGTTGGCATGTCCGGTGGCTACCCCTACTTCATCCAGTTCATCTGCCGTGAGGTGTATGACGCCTTCATTCAGCGGCTCGACAGGGGAGAGCAAGCCTCGGTACCCGTCGTGGAGATCGAACAGAAGCTCGACACCGACTTCTTCGCCGGACGCTGGGCGCGCGCTACCGACCGGCAACGGGAGCTGCTCTCGGCAATCGCACAACTCGACAACTGCGACGAGGAATTCACCGTCCAGGAAGTGGTCGAGGCCTCCAAGCGCGTCCTGGACAAACCGTTCAGCAGCAGCCACGTCAATCAGATGCTCGTCACGCTGGCAGCCCAGGGCTTGGTATACAAGAACCGCCACGGCCGATACTCATTCGCAGTACCGTTGCTGGGCCGCTTCATCAGGAGACAGGCGCAAGCAGCGTGACCGGAAGCGCTGGGCGGGACAGGTCTGCGAAGCTGGTCCGCAACGGCCAGACGGTCAACCGGCGGCGCGGGCGGCGGCTGCCGCGGCGGCGAATTCGGTTTTGAGGTCGGCCAGGTCCTCGAGGCCGACCGAGATGCGGATCATGCCGTCGTCGATGCCGAGGGCGGCGCGCTCGGCGGAGCTCAGGCCGACGTGCGAGGTGCGGCGCGGCTGTGAGACCAGGGTCTCCACGCCGCCGAGCGAGGGGGCCACCGCGGCCAGCTTCAGGGCGGCGCAGAAGCGGTCGGCCGCCGGGCCGCCGCCGTCCAGGACAATCGCCAGCATGCCGCCGTAGCCGTCCAGGAGGCGGGCGGCGCAGGCGTGGTCGGGATGGCTCGCGAGGCCGGGGTAGACCACCTGCCGGACGCCCGGTACGCCGGTGAACCACTCGGCCATCGCCTGCGCGGAGCGGTTGTGGCGCTCCATGCGCACCGGCAGGGTACGGATGCCGCGTTCCAGCAGCCAGGCGGTCTCCGGGTCGATCGAGGCGCCGTACAGCTTCATCATCCGGGTCACCCCGGCGATCAGCTCGCGGCTGCCGGCCACCGCGCCGGCGATCAGGTCGGAGTGGCCGCCCAGGTACTTGGTGGCCGAGTGGATCACCGCGTCCACGCCGTGCTCGGAGCTACGCAGGTTGACCGGCGTCGCGAAGGTCACGTCGGCGGCCAGTATGGCGCCGGCCTCGTCCGCCGCGCGCCGCGCCGGCTCGATGTCGAACACCTTGAGGGTGGGGTTGGTAGGCAGCTCGATCAGCACCACCCTGGTGCGCGGCCGCAGTGCGGCGCTCCAGGCCGCCGGGTCGGACGGCTCCACGAAGGTGGTGGCGATGCCGCGCCGCGGCAGTTCGTCGGTCAGCAGGACGCTGGTATCGCCGTACAGGTGGCGGCTGGCGACGATGTGGTCGCCCTGCTCGACCGCCGACAGCAGGGTCATCGCGGTCGCCGCCATGCCGCTGGCCAGCACAAACGCCGCCTCGGTGCCCTCCAGGGCGGCGATCTTGGCAGCCACCGACTCCTGGTTGGGATTGTTGCCGTAACGGCTGTAGCGCGACACGCCACCCTCGCCGGGCCGCGGCGTGTAGAAGGTGGAGCTGCGCACCACCGGAGCCACCACCGGCTGCCCCGGCCCGGCCGCCGGCTCGCCCGCGTGGATGGCGCTGGTCGCCGGACGCGGCCCGCCGTTCTTCTGTGCATCGGAATTCACCGGTACCCCCCGCCCCGATAGTACCGGCGCGGCAGCGCGTTCGCCCACCGTGTCACCCGCGCCACCAGAACCATCAACGGCCGTGGCGTTGGGCATGCGCGGCGGTGCGGTTTGGGCGGTTTGACAGAGCGGCGCGGTCGTTGCCACCATCGCGCAGGCGCGTCGGCCGCGGCGCGCGTCCGCCGACCGGCCCATGACTAGCTACATCCTCAGGCGCCTCGCCTACATGGTCGTCCTGCTCATCGCCCTGTCGGTGGTGGTGTTCATCGTGATCCAGCTTCCGCCGGGCGACATGCTGACGGTGATGCTGGCGCGCATGGAGGCGGGCGGCGCCGATGCCAGCTTCGGCGGTGAGGAGATCACCGCCATGCAGGAGCAGTACGGGTTGCACCTGCCGGCGTACCGGCAATACCTGCGCTGGGCGGGCAACCTGCTGCGCGGCAACCTCGGGCCGTCGTTCGTGTATGGCCGGCCGGTGTCCGTGCTGCTGCTGGAGCGGCTGCCGCTCACCGTGCTGCTCTCCGGCATCACCCTGCTGTTCGCGTACGCGGTGGCGATCCCGATCGGCATCTATTCCGCCACCCACCAGTACTCGATCGGCGACTACGGGTTCACGGTGATTGGTTTCGTCGGGCTGGCGATCCCCAACTTCCTGCTCGCCCTGATCCTGATGTACCTCCTCCTGACCCTGTTCGGGGTCAGCCCGGGGGGCCTGTTCTCCGCCGAGTTCGAGCACGCTCCGTGGAGCTTCGCCAAGCTGCTCGACGGGCTCGCGCATCTGCCGCTGCCGATCATCGTGATCGGCATGGCCGGCACCGCGGCGATCATCCGCGTGATGCGCGGCACCCTGCTCGACGAGCTGCGCAAGCAGTACGTGATCACCGCCCGCGCCAAGGGCGTAGCCGAGGCCACCCTCACCTTCAAGTACCCGGTACGCGTAGCCTTGAACCCGATCATCAGCACCGTCGGCTGGCTGCTGCCGGAAATCGTCTCCGGCAGCACCATCGTCGCCATCGTGCTCAGCCTGCCCACGGTGGCGCCGTTGCTGTTCGCGGCGCTTGTGCAGGAGGACATGTTCCTGGCCGGCAGCACGCTGATGGTGCTGGCCGCGCTGACCATCATCGGGACGCTGATCTCCGACCTGCTGCTGGTGATCACCGACCCGCGCATCCGCTTCGAACGCGTGTGAGCCGGCCATGAGCACGATCACCGTTACCCGCCCGGAGAGCGCCGCCGAGGAGCGCTACTACCTCGCCACCCAGTGGCAGCTCATCCGGCGCCGCTTCGCGGCCCACCGCCTCGCGCTGTTCGGTACCGCCGTGCTGATCGTCCTCTACGCGGGCGCGCTGTTCGCGGAGTTCCTCGCCCCCTACGACGCCTTCCGCCGCTTTGCCGACTATCAGCTCGCGGCGCCGCAACGGGTGCGCTTGTTCCACGACGGCAGACCGGTCTTGCCGTTCGTGTACGGCCTGCACCGGGAACGCCATCCGGAAACCCTGCGTTGGCAGTTCGCCATCGACCGCGACACCCGCTATCCGATCGCGCTGTTCGTGCGCGGCGACCCATACCGTCTGTTCGGCCTGTTCGAGGGCGACATCCACCTGTTCGGCGTGCGCCAGGAGGAGGGCTTCCTGTTCCTGTTCGGGACCGACAACCTGGGGCGCGACCTGTTCTCCCGCAACGTGTACGCAGCGCGCATCTCGCTGAGCATCGGGCTGGTCGGCGTGGCGATGAGCTTCGTGCTCGGCTGTCTGCTCGGCGGCATCTCCGGCTACTACGGCGGCGCGCTGGACACCTTCATCCAGCGCCTGATCGAGTTCCTGATCTCGATCCCGTCGATCCCGCTGTGGATGGCGCTGGCCGCGGCGCTGCCCAACGACTGGCCACCGCTGCGGATCTACTTCGGCATCACCGTGATCCTGTCGGTGGTGGGCTGGACCGGGCTGGCGCGCGTGGTTCGCGGCAAGCTGCTGGAGTTGCGCGAGGCGGACTTCGTGATGGCCGCGCGCATCGCCGGCGCCGTCGAGGGAAGCATCATCGCGCGCCACCTGCTGCCCTCGTTCATGAGCTACCTGATCGTCAGCCTCACGCTGAGCATCCCCGGCATGATCCTGGCCGAGACCGCGCTCAGCTTCCTGGGCGTCGGCATCCAGCCGCCGGCGATCAGTTGGGGCGCACTGCTGAAGGACGCCCAGAACGTGCGCACCGTGGCCCTGGCGCCGTGGCTGTTCATCCCCGGCCTGTTCATCGTCACCACCGTGCTGTCCTTCAACTTCGTCGGCGACGGCCTGCGCGACGCCGCCGACCCCTACCGATAGCAGACCGCCGTTCGTCGGACGATCTATCGCCCACCCAATAGCATGATTGTGGGCGATAGGTTAATCTGCTTTCGCTCATGAAGTGGATCTGGCAGCAGCCGGGGTGGCCAGAGTTCTCCTGGGATGCGGGTCGGCTTGCGTCGCTGGAGGCACGGTTCCTGCATGAATCGGGGCGGCGGGCGGGTGCGTGGCGTCATCTTGCGGACCGCGACCGGACGGATCTGCGGGTCGAGTGGCTCAGCGACGAGGCGCTCGACACCTCGGCGATCGAGGGGGAACTGCTCGACCGCACCTCGGTGCAATCTTCGATCCGGCGTCACTTCGGCCTCGGCGTGGACCCGCGGCGTGCATCGCCGGCCGAGGCAGGGGTTGCCGAGATGATCGTTGAAGTCCACCGGACCTTCGATGCTCCGCTTGACCATGACACGCTGTGGCGATGGCATGGAACGCTGATGCGCGAGCGGCACTGGCTGGCGGTGATTGGTGGGTACCGGCAGCACGAGGAGCCGATGCAGGTGGTCTCCGGTCC
This sequence comes from Spirochaetaceae bacterium, assembly GCA_028821475.1. Lineage (GTDB taxonomy): Bacteria > Spirochaetota > Spirochaetia > SZUA-6 > Bin103 > Bin103. The sequence goes on along the minus strand of JAPPGB010000168.1, from coordinate 71,150 downwards.
CGCCCACGATCGCAGAGTCCATTACGAAGCGCCGCCGTCCGACACGGTGGTGGCCGAGATGGAGCGCTTCATCGCGTGGTATGAAGGCACGCGCGGAATGCCCGCCCTGACCCGTGCCGGAGTAGCTCACTTCTTCTTCGAGTGCATCCATCCGTTCGAAGACGGCAACGGCCGGATCGGCCGCGCCTTGGCCGAGAAGGCGCTGGCCCAGTCGCTCAGCGAGCCGACCCTGATCGCGCTCTCTCGGGCGATCATGCGGCGCCGAGCGGCCTATTACCAAGCGCTGCAGTCGGCGGGCCGCTCGCTCGATGTCACCGATTGGCTGGTATGGTTCGCCGACACCGTGTTGGAGGGTCAGCTTTGGAGCGAGCGCCGGCTGGTCCGGCTTATCGAGCAGACCCGGATGTTCGACCGGCTGCGCGAGCGGCTGAATCCGCGCCAGGAGAAGGCCCTGCTGCGCCTGTTTCGGGAGGAACCGGAAGGGTTCAGAGGCGGTCTGAGCGCCGAAAACTACCGCCGGATTACGCGCGCATCCGCCTCCACCGCTACGCGCGACCTCGCCGATCTCGTGGCCAAGGGAGCGCTGCGACGAACCGGCGAGCGCCGCCACACGCGCTACTGGCTGGACGTGCCGTCATTCGACACCGACACGCCGACGACGTGACCGGATGTCAGCACCGAACGCAACCCTGGGCCGGCGCCGATCCCGACCACGGGCATTACCTGCCATAGCCCACGATACCCGGCTCCCGTGGGCCATAGGGACGAAGTCTATGGCCCACGCTCGCGGCCGGCGCGCCAACTCGACGAGCAGCTACACCCGGACCCCCGCGTTCTCCCGCGTTCGGGAGGTGGTTGACAAGCGGCGGCTCTCGCCCAACGATCAGCCCTGAAATACCAAGGCTCCACGAAGGAGGAGAGATGATCAAGAGACAGTTCATGCTGATCGCGGCGGTGCTGCTGGTCTGCTCGCCGCTGGCGTTCGCCGGCGGCGCCGAAGAGGGTGCGAGCGGCGCAGAGATGGCCGCCGAGCGCACGGGCAAGTATGGCGAGGCGCCGATGCTGGCCGCCCTGGTGGCAGCGGGCGAACTGCCGCCGGTGGACGAGCGGTTGCCGCTGAACCCGTCGGTACGCACCCCGATCGACGAGGTGGGCACGTACGGCGGCACGGTGCGCGTGTTCGCCCTCGACAACTGGCCGTGGCAGGACATGACCGAGAGCGTCGAGCGCGGCCCCTACATGCTCAAGGGGGTCGACGGGAAGCTGCTGCCCGACGTGGCCGAATCGGTGCAGATGGGCGCCGACAACACCTCGGTGACGATCACCCTGCGCGAGGGACACAAGTGGTCCGACGGCCATCCCATCAGCTCGGACGACGTGGTGTTCCAGTTCATGTCGATGCACAACCACCCCGAGGTGGTGACCTACAAGAAGAGCCCGTTCGTGACCAACGCGGTGGCAGTCGACGCGCAGACCGTGCGCCTGGAGTTCGACTCGCCGCATCCCGAGATGCTGGTCAAGCTGGCTACCTGGCACGGCGGCGACTGGGAGATGCTGAAGCCCAAGCACTACCTCAAGAAGTGGCACATCGACTTCAACGACAAGGCCAACGAGGTGGCCAAGGAGGAGGGGCACGAGACCTGGCAGCAGGCGTTCACCGATCACTTCTTCTGGAAACCGTCGACCGACCTCGACCTGCCGGTGATCCAGGCGTGGCGGTTCACCGAGATCACGCCCACCGTGCGGGTGTTCGAGCGCAACCCCTACTACCTGCGCGTCGACACCGCCGGCAACCAGCTCCCCTACATCGACCGCGTCGTTTCCACGGTGGTCGAGAAGGAGGTGTACAACCTCAAGATCATCGGCGGCGAGGCGGATCTGGCGTACGGCCAGACCAGCCTGGAGAACTTCGCCCTGTACAAGGAGAACGAGGAGGCCGGGGGCTACACGGTGACGCTGATTCCCGGGCTGTCCGCCGCCGAGGTGGGCCTGGTCCTGAACCAGAACCACGAGCAGGAATGGCGGGCGGAGCTGTACCAGGACGTGCGCTTCCGGCAGGCCCTGTCGCTGGCCATCAACCGCGACGAGGTGAACGAGCAGGTGTTCTTCGGCCTGTCGACGGCGCGGCAGGCGGCGGTGCCGCCGGTGCACAGCTACTACCAGGAGGAGTGGGGCAATGCATGGGCCGACTACGACCCGGATCAGGCCAACGCCCTGCTCGACGAGATCGGCATGACCGAGCGCAGCCGGGACGGATTCCGGCACGCTCCCGGCGGCGAGGAGCTGCAGATCCTGATCGAGTACGCCGAGGGCACTCCGGTCCCGGCGATGGAACTGATCAAGGAGTACTGGGAGGCGGTTGGCGTCAAGGTGCTGCTGAAGGTGGAGACCGGCCAGTCGCGCAACGTCACCCGCACGCTGAACGAGCACGACGTACGCGCGAGCGGCATCGGCGAGGCGTCGGAAACGGGCAACTACATCACCGGCGGCGGCGAGCAGTTCACCTGCAACCGCTCGCGCGGCGTCACCGCGGACTCGCGCTGGATGCCGTGCGGCACCGACAACGGCTGGGGCTGGCAGTGGGGCAAGTGGCTGGCCGCCAACGCCGCCATCAAGGCCGGCACCCACACGCTGGCCGACTTCGGCGGCGAGATGCCCGGCTGGGAGCCGCCGCAGGAAATCAAGGACCTGGACGAGTGGTCGTGGGCGATCCGCGTCACCGAGTTCGGCTCCCCCGAGTACGTCGAGCTGGCCACCAACATCTCGGCACTGCAAGCCGAAAAGCTGTGGGCGATCGGCGTGGTGGGCATGAGCCCGACCATCTACATCTCGCGCAGCAACATCGGCAACGTGCCCAAGGAGTACAGCATCGGCGTGGAGTGGCCGATCGGCCTCAACTACTGGGGCGACCAGCTCTTCTTCCGCCAGTAGCAACCATCCGATTCAGTTCCGAGCAGGCGCGGCCTAACCGGTCGCGCCTGCTATGCATGCTCAGTTACCAGTTGGTGTGGGAGCCGTCGCGGCGGCGGAGGTGGGGGTTTTCCCAGAACTCGAACGCTTTCTTGACCGCCGGCGCTTCCTCGTTGAACTCGACGCCCAGGCCGGGCGTGTCGGGCACGCGGTGGGTCACCCCGTCGAGTTTCGGCTGCACCGGGAACAGCTCGGGGTCGAAGTGGAACCCCAGCTCGGGCGAGCGCTCCTCCAGCCAGGCGAACAGCGGGGTGGCCGCCGCCAGGTGGATGCAAGCCGCCGTGCTGACCGGGCCGAGCGGGTTGTGCGGCATCAGGTCGATGTAGTGCGCCTCGCACAGGCCGATCACCTTCATTGCCTCGGTAAAGCCGCCCACGTTGCACAGGTCCAGCCTGGCGTAGGCGGCAATGCCGCGTTCCAGGTAGGGCAGGAACTGCCACTTGCTGGCGAACTCCTCGCCGATCGCCATCGGCACCGGGGTCATCCGCTGCAGCGCCTCGTATGCCTCCGGCGTCTCGTCGCGGATCGGTTCCTCCAGGAAGTCGAGCGTGCCGACCGGCATCGACTGGCAGAACGAGGCCGCCTCGCCCACCGACAGCCGGTGGTGGTAGTCGATGCCAAGTGCGGCGCGCCGGCCCACCGCCGCGCGCACCTTGACCAGCCACTCGGCGGTGTGCGCCATCGACACCCGCGGCTCGAACACCGGATCGGGGCGCCCGTCTCCCTCGTACGCTTCAGTTACCTTCGGGTAGCCGATGCCGGTGCGGATGCAGGTCCAGCCCGCCGCGACCAGCCGCTCCACCTCCTCCACGACGCCCGGCCCCGGCTGCGTGGTGGTGGTCACGAAGCACGGCACCCGTTCGCGCTGCTTGCCGCCCAGAAGCTGGTACACCGGCACGCCGAGGCTGCGCGCCACCAGGTCGTGCAGGGCGATGTCGATCGCCGACAGCGCCGCGGTCAGCACCCGCCCGCCCTCGAAGTACTGGCTGCGGTAGACGCGCTGCCAGAGGGCGCCGATGCGGCGCGGATCCTGGCCGATCAGGAAGCGCCGGAAGTGGTCGACGGCGCCCTGCACCGCCAGCTCGCGGCCGCTCAGCCCCGCTTCGCCGTAGCCGTAGGAGCCGTCGTCGCTCTCGACCTTGAGCACGAACAGGTTGCGATGGCCGGCCCACACCGGAAAGCTCTTGACGGCGGTGATCTTCATGGCGCCGCTACCCTACACCGGCGGGGCGGGCCGCCGCACGCGCCCGCCCCGGACCCCCGGACCCGAGCAGCGCGGCCTCTGCACCTACACTTCGTCGATGCCGAAGAACTCCATCATGATGTGGGTCAGGTTGGCCTGCAGCACGCGGTAGGAGTAATGTGCCCGCGCGATCGCGTAGTTGTGCTCCACCGCCTCCCGACGGTACTCGTCGTCGTTCAGAAACCGTTCCACCTCCGCCACCTCCGACTCGGTGATGAACTGCTCCATCAGCGCGACTTTGAACCCGCGCGGCCTGATGTCGTACGCGAACACCGGGTAGTTGTTCACGAAAACCGGCTTGCGGTGGTAGACCGCCTCCAGGAAGGCGTTGCCGAACCCCTCGACCAGCGACGGGTAGGTGACCAGATCGGCATGCGGATAGACGTCGTCGAGCGTGTAGACCTTGCGGCCGTCGCCGCAGTCGCCGCGCCGGTCGTTGATGATCTCTTCCACGAACAGCGCGCGCACGCCGAGCAGCTCCGCGTAGCTGCGCACGCGGCCCTCGTAGGAAAAGCCCTCGTCGCCCGACGCGTGCGAGATCACCAGCACCGCGTTGTCCTTCTTCTCCAGGCGTCGTACCAGCTCGATGGCGTGCTCGATTCCCTTGCGCTGCACGACGCGGGTCGGCTGCAGCACCAGGGTATCCTCGGGCCCGATCCCGAGAGCTTCGCGTACGTCCGCATTGTAGCCGTCCACTCCCACGGGCGGGTGGTCGTAGTCCATGACGTTGGGAATCAGGTGCGAGTTGGCTCCCGAGCGCAGCGCCAACTGGTTGCGCGCGGTGCTGTTTATCACCACGTGGGTAATCGAGTGCAGCCGCGGCGGGTAGGCGTTGCGCAGGTAGTCGGAGATGCCGTTCAACATGAACCGCTTGCGTTCCCAGGTAAAGTCGTGGTGGTGGCCGATGGTGGGGATGCGGGTCTCGGCGATCACCTCGGCGATGGCCAGGCCGAACGCGATGTTGAGCGGAATCGCAAGCGTATTCTCCGGCACCAGGACGTCGATCGAGAACCGCTCGATGAACTCGTAGATGCCGCGCTTGAGCTCGTCGCGCAGCTCGTGAATGCGGCTCGTTACCGCCCGTGGACGGACATCGGTATGAAACAGGTGGCGTTGAATCTCCTCCACCTCCGGGTGGGTGAAGTGCGCCTTGGGCAGCAGCAGCGAGCGCTCCTCGGGGGTATCGAGTTCGCCCGCGCAGTAGTAGTTGTCGTGGCCCATGCGTTCGAACACGGTGGCCCACTTGTCGATTTCCAGGGACACGCCGTCGGTGCCGGCGATGCGGAACGACAGGAATCCGATGTTGCGCCGCTGCATGTCAACCTCGCACGAGCTGGCGCTGCCGCGTGAGCTTGCGCAGCTTGGGCTCGATCACCACCCGGCAGTATGGGGCGCGTGCGTTGCGCGCGTAGTAGTCCTGGTGATAGGACTCCGCGGGGTAGAAACGCTGCAGCGGCTCGATCCCGGTCACGATCGGGCGCCGGAACAGCTTCCGGGCCTGTTCGCGAGACGCCACCGCGCAGCGTTGCTGGTAGTCGTCGTGGGTCAGGATGATCGACCGGTACTGGGTGCCGACGTCATGGCCCTGCCGATTGAGCGTGGTGGGGTCGTGGGAGTGCCAGAACAGCTCCAGGATCCGTTCGTAGCTCACCACGCCGGCATCGAAGGTGATCTGCACCACCTCGGCATGCCCGGTCCGTCCGCTGCACACCGCTTCGTAGGTTGGATTGTGGACGGCGCCGCCCGCGTAGCCGGACACCGCAGCACTCACCCCGGCCACGCGCAGGTACACCGCCTCCACGCACCAGAAACAGCCGCCACCGAGAGTCGCCATCGACTGCGACGCCTGCCGGCCACCATGACTCAGGTCATCACCATGATTCAGATCGTCAGGCACGGTCCCTCCTCGACGCCAAGCGCACGACAACCCATGCACGGGGCGTATCCCCTATACAAGATTCTCGGACTTGCCGTATCAATCGGTGAGTATAGCGAACTGTACCGTTTGCACCAGCATCGATTACGCTGCCACCCATGGCTGGATGCGACGGCAGCGCCGAGCACTACGCCGCGCGCCGGGAGCGCGAACTCGAACACCTGCGCCTGCGCCTGCTGAATCAGCTCGATCAACGCACCGGGAGGGAAAAGGCGGTGCTGCGCCGCACCATAGCCGTCCTGTCCGAGCGGCTCCGGCGCCGGCGGCCCGCCGCCGGAGCGCGCGCTCTTCCTACTCCAGGTAGCCGTGCAGCATGCGCGCCTGCAGCGACACCTGCAGCCGCTCCAGGGCGCGCTTCTCGATCTGGCGCACCCGCTCCTTGGTCAGACGGTAGCGCCGGCCGAGCTCGTTGAGGGTGAGCCGCTGCCGGCCGTTGAGGCCGAACCGGCTCTGCACGATGTCCGACTCGCGCCGCGTCAGGCTGCCGAGCACGTAGTTGATGTCCGCCTTGAGCACGTTGGCCATCGCCTCCTCCTCGGGGGAGCGGCCCGCCTTGTCGCGTACCGAGTCGCCGAGTTCGGCGGGGACGTCCTCGTCGAATGCCGGCGATTCGAGGGACAGCGGGTCGCGCGACACCGACATCAGGTCGGCAACGCGCTGCACCGGCAGGCCCAGGAAGCGCGCGATCTGATCGGTGGTCGGCTCACGGCGCTGGCGTTGGCGCAATTCGGAGCGCGCCCAGCCGATGCGCTCCACCACGCTGGCGGCGTGGGCCGGCAGGCGGATCGAACGCGACTGCGCTTCGAGCGCCTTCATGATCGACTGGCGGATCCACCACACGGCGTAGGTGGTGAAGTGGTAGCCGCGCTCGGGATCGAACTTGTCCACCGCCTTGAGTAGTCCGATGTTGCCCTCGCTGACCAGGTCGGACAGCGGAATGCCGCGGTTCTGATACTGCCGCGAGATGTTCACCACGAAGCGGAGGTTGCTGTTGACCAGCTTCTCCTTGGCCTGCTCGTCGCCGTCACGCGCCGCGCGCGCGTACCGCCGCTCCTCCTCTCTGGTCAGCAGCGGGTGGCGCTTGAGGTCGCTGAGGTAGTCAGCTAACGGTGTCGTGTCCATACAACCTCCATGCAATCAGCATGCAACCACCGATTGAAGATGGTTTGAATGGACCGTTAAGAGTTCGTAATGTTTCGGTAGAATGGATGCTCTCTACTCGAAGAGGCTGTCGAATGCATCCCGTGCCTGCTCGGCGCGCTCCTGGACCAGGCCTCCCGGCGCGGCCGATCCCTCGCGCAGCCGGAAGTAGTCGCAGAAGTTGGCGCGCTCCTTGTCATGCACCGGCTCGGCGATCGACTCGCGGCAATCCCACTGCAGCCCTCTCTCGTAGAACGTGCAGTTCAGGCACACCTTGAGCGGCTTGCTGCACCGCGGACACTCGGTCTCGCGAAAGATCGGCAGGTCGCGCGGCAACGCGGCGCCGCACGCGTGACAGTGACCCACGGAGCAAGTATAACACAGCCCGCCGCCCGCCCCCACACGGCCTACGCGGACGGGGCGCGAACGGGTACATATTCTCTGGTCGCCGTACCGTTATAATGCGGCCCGGGGATGGGCTCGATAGATGACTGAACACAACTTGCTGGTGTTCCTGGTCCAGGTGCTGGTGCTGCTCGTGTTGGCGCGCGGCGCCGGCGAGGTGCTGCGCCGCCTTGGTCAGGCGCCGATCGTGGGCGAGATCCTGGTCGGAGTGTTGCTCGGCCCGACACTGCTCGGGCGGGCGTTTCCGGAGTTGCACGCGACGCTGTTTCCCCCCGATGCGGTGCAGCGCAGCATGCTGGACGTGGTGTCCTGGTTCGGGGTGCTGTTCCTGCTCCTGGAAACCGGCCTGCACGTGGACGTAAGCGCGGCGTGGCGGGCGCGCGGGCCGGCGCTGCGCATCGGCATCATCGGCGTGCTGGTGCCGTTGGCGGTCGGCTCGGCACTGTCGTTCCTGTTGCCGGACAGCGTGCTGGCGGATCCCGACCGGCGCATCATCTTCGCCTTGTTCCTGGGCACCACGATGGCGATCAGCGCGATGGTGATCATCGCGCGCGTGCTGCACGACCTGGACCTGGTGAAGAGCGACCTGGGCCTGGTGACGCTGTGCGGGTACGCGGTCAACGACATCCTGGCCTGGATCGTGTTCAGCCTGGTGCTGGCCGTGGCCACCACCTCGGCGCTGAATCTGGGCGCGATTGCATTCCTGCTCGTATTCACCTTCGCCTTTACCGCTTTCGCGCTCACGCTCGGCCTGCGCCTGGTGGACGGCGCGGTGGCACGCATCAGCACCCGCATGTCCGGGAATCCGGGCGCCATGCTGACCTTCGTGTGCTGCCTGGGGCTGGCCTCCGGCGCGCTGACCCAGGCGGTCGGACTGACCGCGCTGTTCGGCTTCTTCCTGGCCGGGATCATGGCGGGCGAGGCGCGTCACCTGACCGAGCGAACGCGCGAGATCATCGGCCAGATGGTGCACTCCATCTTCGTGCCGCTGTACTTCGCGGGTCTGGCTCTGCACCTCGACTTCATCGCCAACTTCGACATCGGACTGGTCGTCTTCGTAACCGTGGTATCGATCGCCGCCAAGTTCGGCGGCGCCTGGCTGGGCGCCCTGGGACGCGACATCTCCGCCGCCGACCGGGTGTCGATCGGCATCGCCTTCACCCCGAGCGGCGTCACCGGCATCGTGGTGGCCGGCGTGGCGCTGGAATACGAGATCATATCCACGCCGGTCTTCGTGTCTATCGTGTGCTCGGCGATCGTCTCCGCGCTGCTGGTGGCGCCGTGGCTGTCCTGGTCGATCCGGCGCCGCGAGCGAGTCGACCTGGTCCGGCTGCTGACGCAGCATGGCATTCTGCCGGCGCTGCGCGCGCGCGACCGCTTCACGGCAATCCGTGAACTGTGCCTGGTCGCGGCGCCCGCCACCCGCCTGGCCGCGGACGAGATCAACGAGGCGGTCGATCAGCGCGAGCAGCTCATGGGGACGGGTATCGGCAAGGGGGTCGCGGTGCCGCACGCCCGCATAGAGGCGCTGCGCCGCCCGGTGATGGCGTTCGGTCGCGCTCCGCACGGCCTGGACTGGGACGCCCCGGACGGCGAGCCGGTGCGCTTCGTGTTCCTGGTCTTGACCCCCGCGCGGCAGGAGGGTCTGCAGGTGCAGATCCTGCAGGCGATCGCACGCACCATGAGCGGCGACGGCGGCCGCGAACTCGGCGCCCCCGGCGACGCCGCGGCGCTGCGCAAGCGCTTGTCTCAGTTCCTTAGACGCTGACGCGAATGCGTCAGCGTCTTTAGCTGACACGAATGCGTCAGCGTCTTTAGCTGATGCTTCGCATCAGCATCTCGATGCCCTCCTTCGCATCAGCGTCGTTGGCGCTGACGCGCCTTCCGCGATGACACCTGCGGCGTCATCGCCGCTGAGTCGGGCGGGGCTCGGCGTGACCGGCGGCGTGCTCCTTTTCCCTTGACCCTGACGTTACGTGAGGGCCTACCTTGCTCCGCATGGAGACCGGGCAACTTCACACGGTAGGCGAGGTCGCCGCGCTGGCCGGCGTTACCGTGCGCACCCTGCACCACTATGACCGGATTGGCCTGCTCGTGCCGTCGGGACGGTCGCAGAACGGCTATCGGCTGTACGCGTACGGCGACCTCGAACGACTGTGCGAGATCCGGCTGTTGCGCGAGCTGCGGTTCAGCCTGGATGCGATCGGCCGGATGCTGGACGCTCCGACGCACGGCCGGCGCAGCGCGCTGGAGGCGCAGCGGGACATGCTCAGGGAGCGGCAGGAAAGAACGGAACGCATCATTCGCGGGGTCGACCGGGCCCTGCGGGCGATGGATGAGGAGACGGAAATGGACAGGACGGAGATGTTCGAGGGGCTGGAGGGGTTCGACCACGAGCAGTACCGGGACGAGGTCGAGCGGCGCTGGGGCAACACCGATGCCTACCGGGAGTCGATGCGGCGCACTGGCCGCTACGGCAAGAACGACTGGGACCGGATCAAGGCGGAGGGCGAGGCCGTGGTGGCCGGGCTGGCCGGCCTGATGGCCGAGGGAGTGCAGGCCGCGGACCGCGCGGCGATGGATCTGGCCGAGCAGCACCGATGCCACATCGACCGCTGGTTCTACCCATGCAGCCACGGGATGCACCGGAACCTCGCCGACATGTACACGGCCGACGCACGCTTCAAGGAGTACTTCGAGAAGCGTGCCGAGGGGTTGGCCGTGTTCGTCCGGGACGCGATCCGGGCCAACGCTCAGCGCTCGGGTGGAGCGCCGAGCGGATAGGGGCCGGCGGCCGCGGCGTTGCCGCGCAGGTGGGCGTACACCGCGTCCTGCACCTCCAGCACGCGTACCGCCTGCATCACGTCCGGCGTGCCGATGCGCCCGGCGGCGATCGCCTCCAGCCCCCATTCGATGACGCGCCGCATGCGCTCGCCGTGGCCGATGTCGGGCGTGATGGCGACGCCGGCACTGGTGTGCACCTCGATCAGCGGCTCGCCGTGGTCGCCGTAGCGCTCGAACACCGACGCCTTGCTGCCGACGAAGCGGAAGAAGTGGTCGCCGGCGCGGGTGCCCGAGGGGTAGTTGAACCCCGACTCGATTATACCGGTAACCCCGGCGGCGGTGCGAACGATGCCCACCGCGGTGTCCTCCACCTCGCGGCGGTGCATCAGGTTGGCGATCACGCCGCCGACCACCGTGACCGGACCGTCACCGGCGAACTGCAGGAAGGTGTCGATGCCGTGCGAAGACTCCACCACCCACGACCCGCCGCCGGAGGCCGCCGGCTTGTTGAGCCAGTGCGACGGGGTCGGGTCGTAGCGCGTCGGCGGCCCGTTGTTGAGCCGGCTGCTGTACAGCACCAAGTCGCCGAGGCTGCCGTCGGACGCCATCTGCGCCACCTTTTCCACCAGCAGGCTGCCGCGGTTGGGAAGCGTGAGGGCGTGCGGCAGGCCGGCCGCCATGGTCGCCTGCGCCGCGGGGCGCAGGCGGTCCGCGCAATCGGCAAACGGCTTGTCGAGCAGGTAGGGCACGCGGCGCTCCACGCAGGCCGCGACGTGCGCGGGAATCTCCACGTGCTTGCCGCACACGATCGCCGCATCCGGTTTCGCGGCGTCCAGGCAGCTCGCCGCATCGGCGAACCCCGGACAGCCGAACTCCTGCTCGAGCCCGGCGCGCGGACCCGGTTCAGGATCCATGGCGGCGACGACTTCATGGCCCATCTGCCTGACCGTCCCGGCAATGCCGCGGCCGTGGTGACTGTACGAAAGAACGGCTATGCGCATGGCGCCATCTTACCAGACCGGCGGCGCCGGGAACTCAGCCCGGGTACGCTCGCGGTGGTTCCGTTTAGGCGAGCATGTCCTTGAACGCGCCCGGCGGCACCGGCGCGCCCCGGCCAAGCATCCACTGCCACATCTCGGTGCGCAGTTCCCACGCCTTGTAATAGTCGGAAGCGTGGTCGAACGGGCCGATCTGCTCGCGGATGCGTCGCGCGGCGACTTCCGTGACCGTGTCCGGATCGTGGTCCCAGGTCGGCGACGCCGGCGCGGAGCGGCGGTCGAACAGGAACTTGAGCATGTAGCGGGTGCGTTCGGTACGGTTGCGGGTGGCGGCGTGCCACAGGTCGTAGTGGGTGATGGCCACGGTGCCCGCCGGCACCGCCAGCGGCACCTGTCCCTTGATGTTGGCGTAGGTCGCGAGCCGGTCGGTGGGGGCGTTGCGGAAGTGAGTGCCGGGCATGATGATGGTGGGCCCCTGCTCCATCGGCACCTCGTGCGGGTAGTACATCGCCAGCACGCACCAAACCTGGTGATGGCGCACGTTGGTGCCGTCCTGGTGCCAGTTCTGGCTGTGCGACCCCGGGGCATTGACGTGCAGATGGCGATGCCCGTTCATCGCGTAGTCGGCGCCGAGCAGGCTGATCAGCGCGCCGCGTACCTGCGGGTGGGCGTACACCTGGTGCAGCAGCGGAACGAGATCCAGGATTTCGTTGCCCGCCCCGTTGGTCCGAGCGCACTGCTCGGCGATCGCCTCGTTCAGGCCGTCCGGATACTCCGGGTGCACCAGGTGATAGCCGTGGGTGACGAACAGCAGCACCTCGTCGTCCGACAGCAGCCGCGGCGGCTGTGCGCTCATCTCGGCCATCGTATCAGTCATCGTACGCCTCCAGTTTCTCGAGAATGAACTCGTGACCCATCATGTCGATCTCGCGGTCGTCGAACGGCGCCCGCTGCTGCGGAAAGTGGACCACCCGCCACCCCGCCACGATGGCGTCGTGGACGTTCCGGTAGGGCAGCTCGGCAGCGTCCGGATCGATCTGGGTGACCGACCCCGCGACCGGTTCATGGACGGCGGCCGCCACCAGGCCGGCGTAGATGCTCGGCGTGACGGCGTGCAGGTACAGCAGCCGCTGGCGCGCCCGCGGATCGGCGCCGCCGCAATCCGCAGACAGCCGATCCAGGTCCGCCTCACCTACGGCGCCGCCGGCGCGCAGCTTGCGCCGTGCGGCATCCACCCAGGCGGCGACCAGTGACACCGGCTCGGTTGGCGACCGTGAGTGAGGCGAAAGGGCGTCCATGGCGATTGCTCGGCTCCGCTACCCTACCCCACAGCCGCGATGGATGCGAAGTCCTCCCGGTTGGTCGAAAGGCGAAGCAGTACGGCAATCACGGCAGCCGACCTCAGCCGACCTGCTATTCACTACTTCGGCGCGGTGGGATAGCATCATGATGCGATGATTCGCCGCTTCACCATAACAGGATTCAAGCGATTCGAGCGCGAGACGACGATCGATCTCGACGCGGTGACCTTGTTGGTTGGAGCCAACAACAGCGGCAAGTCGACCATCCTCGAAGCGCTGACCCTGTTTCAGTATTGCGTTGAGACTACCCGACGTGCAAATGGGAAGGACCCAACCAAGAGTCTTGGTTTGTCGCGGCGATCAGTCAGTCCCGACGAGTTTGGCGTCCTTCCCGTAGCCGAGCCCACCGACTTGTGGCCCAATGGACGGACTACAATCGGGCGGAAACAACAGACAGTCGAACTGCACGGGGAGTACGATAACGGCGCGGATATCTCCTTCTCGTTGAAGCTCAGCTACAACAAGTTCAGTATCTCGCCGCGGTCGAGTGGCGACATCGCCACGGCAATCGGTCAACGAGACATTCGCCTCATACCGATTTTTTCGGGGCTTCTCCCGCGCGAGGAATACCTGACCCTACCGGCTCGCCAGGAGCGGATGAGGATGCAGCGACATGGAGAGACTATTCGGAACCTCCTGTGGGACCTGCGGGAACATCATGAGGGCCGCTGGAACAAGCTGATCGATATCCTCCGAGATTTGTTTCCGGAGAGCGCATTGCAGATAGAATTCGACGTGGATTTCGACCGGTTCCTCAGTGCGACATATCGCGACCGCGCACTCACCCGTGAGTTGGACGTCATGGTAACGGGGTCCGGATTTCACCAGGCAGTACAGATCCTGGCGTCGGTGCTGGCGCCAGGAGCCCGAACTCTCCTGCTCGACGAACCGGATGCCCATCTTCACGCCAGGCTGCAAACCCAGCTCATGACTGTCCTGGAGCGGCTGTCCCGCGAGGAGCAGGCGCAATTCATACTCGCGACGCATTCTCCGCAGCTCCTGGCTGCCGCTCCCGCAGGTGCGGTCAAAGTCTGTATGGATGGCGCCGTGGTACCGTTCGACGTGGAGCCGACGCAATTTCGCCTGCTGGAGGATCTCGGAGCGATGGATCGCATGGAGATCGTACCGCTCCTGACCAGTCGCGCGATCGTCTTTGTCGAGAACAGGAGCGATCAGAAGCTGTTGGAACGGTTTGCTCGCAAGCATTGGGGCGAACACAAGCAGCGCGACATCTGGCGCCTACTGACCTTCATGTACACTTACCAGGGGCCGGTAGAGGCACGGGTGCTGGATCTGGCGCGTCAGGTGAAGGACCTCCTGAGCAGCCCTGGCCTCTCGGGACAACCCGTCCGCATGCTGGCGATCGGAGATCGCGACTATCGCACCGACGCCTCACGCCGCAAGGAGTTGCGCACCCACACCACGCGCGCGAAGTCGCCCGCCTACCAACTCACCTTTTCGCTGCGGTTGTGGGAAGCCAATGAGATCGAGAACTACCTTCTCGACCGTGAGGCCATGCTGGCGATGCTTGGCCGCCAAGCGTGTGAGAAAAGCGTCGCCGCAGATTGGCACAACCACGAAGAGGCGTTTGTCGACGAGCTTGACGGGGTTCTGGAAGAGCAAAGGGAAACCGTACGGCAGGCGATCGCCACACGCATCCAGAATGACGATCGGAGGCTTGCGCTGAGCACGGCCCTCGACCAGGCGGACGAGTTTCTGGCCCGCGTGTGGCAGGACCGCGCTCGTTGGTGCGATGCAAAGATGGTCATCCGCCGGCTGCACGCCTGGCTGCAGGCGCGCAGACTCCCGCTGCGCATCAATGACGATGACATCGTCGATGCCATGGACGCGGTACCCACCGACATCCAGAGAGTGCTGCGCGAGTTGCAGAAACTCGCCGGTGCACGCCGCACGGGACGCGGTCGCAACGGCAACTGATGGCAGCCGCGCAGGGTACTGGCGGACGGCGGACGTATCGGGTAAGGATTGCGCAGCAACATGATGTTTCATGCAGGAGTGATCGGGGCTACCGGCTACATCGGCACCCCGTACCGAGCGGAGATGCGCGGCGCGCCCGATGCCGCGCGCATCGTCGCGCTGTGCGCGCGGCGCCGCGACCGGCTGGAGGCGGCGGCGCGGACCGACGGCTGCGACTTCATCACCGACGACTGGCGCGCGGTGGTGGAACATGCGGAGGTGGACCTCGTGGTGGTGCTGACGCCCGACCGCCTGCACCGGGAGCCGGCCCTGGCCGCGGCGGCGGCCGGCAAGCACCTGTTCTGTGACAAGCCGGTCGGGGCCGACGTCGGCGAGGCGTACGAAATCTGGCGCGCGTACCGCGACAGCGGACTCGGCCACTACGTGCCCTACTGGACCCGCTACGAGCCCAAGTTCCGCCGCGCCAAGGAGTTGCTTGCCGGCGGAGAGCTCGGTGAACTGAAGGTGGTGGTGTACCGCTGGCACAACCCGCGCCCGGCGTCGATTCCCTTCACTTGGCGCGACGACGCCACCCTGTCGACCGCCGGCAGCATCGCGGACGTCGGCTCGCACGCCTACGACACGGTGCGCTGGCTGATCGGCAGCGAGGCGAAGCGGGTGGTTGCGCAGGCCGGCGTGCTGTCGCCGCCGAAGCCCGACCTGGGGCCGATCGACCTGACCGAGGCACTCGAGTGGGGCGCGGCCAACCCGGCGTCCGCAGCGCCGCGCATGCGCGCCGGCACCGCATACGACTACGGCGCGATCGTCTGGGAGTTCCACAACGGCGCGGTGGGCGCGATGCTGCTGTCGCACGCCCCGGCGCTGCGCAAGGGGCTGGCGCCGGAGCTGGAGCTGCACGGCAGCGCGGCGTCGGTCGCAATCGACCGCGTGCGCCATACCGTCACGGTGATGCGCTCGGACGACGACATGACCGTGGAAGATATCCCGGAGGACCGGGTCAACCGCTGGTCGCGCTTCGTGCTGCCGGCGCTCGCCGAGCGCGCCGCCGGCCGGGAGTGCGCCCATCCCGGCCTGTACGACGGCTGGCGCACCCAGGTGTTCACGGAAGCGGTGGTGGCGTCTGCGAAGCGCAGCGAGTGGGTGGAGCTGGCGGAAATGGACGCGGAGGCGTAACGAGGAAATGAGCGATCATCGTATCAACAGAGCGATCGAGCTGCTGGCCGGCGGCCAGCCAATCTACTACACCGGCGGCCATACCGGCGCGGTGCTGACCCGTGAACAAGGCAAGCAGGACGCGCGCACCTGGGCCGACTACGTCAACGTCGGCATGGAGCACGGCTGCTTCGACCTGTCCGGTCTGGCGCACTACATGGCGGGTATGGCGGCCGGCGGACCCACCGCCAGCGGCCACCGCACGCCCACCGTCATCGTCGAGGCGCCGGTGGACGGCACCGGCGAGCCGGTGGTCCGCTACAACGCCTGGCAGTTCCGGCAGATCCTGGCGCGCGGCGTGCACGGCATCCTGCTGTGCCAAGCTGAGACGCCCGACGCGGTGCGCGCCTTCGTGGAGTCGTGCCGTTACCCGCGCAACATGATCGGCGTCGGCGCCGGGCTGGAGCGCGGCACCCGCGGCGTCGGATCGGAGCCGTCGGCGGCGGCGGTATGGGGCGTCGACGGCGAGGAGTACATCGCCAGGTGCGATCCGTGGCCGCTGAACCCGGACGGCGAATTGCTGCTGGGGATCAAGGTCGAGTCGGTGCGCGGGGTGGCACACATCGAACAGATGCTGGCCGTGCCCGGGCTGGGCTTCGCCGAGTGTGGTCCCGGCGACCTGCACATGTCCTACGGCGTGGAGCGGGTGCCGGGGCAGCACGACCCGCGGGTGATCGAAGCCGCCGAACGGGTGCGTGCCGCGTGCGCCGCCAACGGGGTGGCGTTCCTGGAAGTGTGCACACCGGACAACGTGACCACGCAGATCGACCGCGGCGTCCGGGTGGTGTCCGGCGGACAGGAGGAGATCGCCCGCATCGGCCGCGCCCACACCGGTCGTACCCTGCCGGTCGGCTGACTGCGCCGGAAGAGCCTGGCGCGACCCGACAGGCCTTATCTGACCGCGACTGGTTGGTCGGTACGGCCCGACTCGATGGCCGCGGCGACGGTGGCGGCGATGTCGCGTCCCGCCTCGGCGTTCAGCACGGTGTCGGCGCCGGTCTCGATGGCCGTCTTGAACTGCTCCATGAGCAGGAAGTTGTTGCTGTCGGCGATGCGCACGTGGGGGTACTCGGTAGCCGGCTGGCCGCGGTAGTGGATGCCCACCTCGGGACGTGCCTCGGTCACCACCAGCGCCCCCTTGCTGCCGATCAGGTGCAGCTTGATCTCGCCGATGTCGGGGTGACTCGCCGCACCGATGCGGCCGATGCACAGCGATCCGAGCACGCCGCTGTCCATCTCCAGGGTCACCGTGGCCAGGTCGTCGACGTCGTTGTCGGCGTTGGCCTGGTGGAAGTGAGCGGCGGTGCGGGCGAATACGCGCCGCACCCGGCTGCCGGTCAGCGCGTGGATGTAGCCGAGCGGGTAAATGCCTTCGATCTGCAGCTCGCCCATCGCCGCTTCGCCGACGCCGCCGTCGGAGCCGTCGGCGTGCGCCTCCAGTTGCCGCGCCAGCCAGTTGATCGGCGGGAACCCGGGCTTGCGGCTGCCCTTCGGCGGCCCGGCGTCCTTGGCGAAGTAGAAGTCGACGTGAATGGCGCGCAACTCGCCGATCGCGCCGCGCTGCAACTCCCGCTGCGCCTGCACCAGCGCCGGCAGCAGGTTGCGGTTCCACAGCAGGAAGCGCACGTCCGCTTTGCGCACCGCCGCTGCCAGCCGGTCGCACTCCGCCAGCGTGGTGGACATCGGCTTGTCCTGCACCACGTGCATCCCCGCCTCGGCGGCGCGCACGCTCAGGTCGCAGTGCCGTTCCGCCTCGCTGCTCACCACCGCCACCTGCACGCCGTAGTCGGCGAGCGCGGCGGCCACGTCCCGCACGTAAGGCACGCCCAACTCGGCTGCGAACTCCTGGTTGCGCTCGTGCGCCCAGCCGGGCACCTGCGGATCGTCGGCCACCACCACCACCTCGAAGGCGGGATGGCCGTGCACGGCGCGCGGCAGGTAGTCGTGCTTGACCGCGCTCAGCGCGGCGCAGCGGTAGATGGTGCTACTCATAGCGATCCCCCCGGCGCTCCAGTACGGAGCCGCCCGCCGCCGAAGCCGCGGCGGCCGCCGCTACCAGCAGCGCGGGGCCCGGGTGGGGGGGCCCCAACAACCCCCCCCCCCCCCCCCCCCCCCCCCCCCCCCCCCCCGCCCCCCCCGCCGCGGCCCCCGCCGCGGCCAGCAGCGCGGCGCAGCCGTCGGCTGCCGTGACGGCCGGCGCGCGGCGCTGCGCGCCGGCGGCGACGAAGTCGGCCAGCTCGCCGGCCAGGTCGTGGTTGCCCTCACCCGGATCGCGCGCGGCCGGGTCGCCGCCGCCGAACAGCAGCGCGCGGTTGTGGTGGTCGTCCGCGTAGCCGGCGCCGGCCGAACCGATCACTGACACCGACCGGTAGCCGTCTCCCGGCGGCAAACCGGCACTGACGTCGATCAGCGCCATGCCGCCGGCGCCGAAGCCCAGGTGAATCTGGGCGTAGTCGGGGCCGGCGGCGCGCGCGTACACCCGCTCCGGGGGATCGCCGAACAGCCAGTTGGCCAGGTCCAGGTAGGGCGCGGCCAGAGCCTGCCAGTCCGGCCCCGAGCCGGTGCCGTCGCCGGCGTGCCAGCGGTGGGCGCGCAGCAGCCCCAGCTCGCCGAGCTGGCCCGCGGCGAGGCGCTGCTTCAGCACCTGCTGCGACGGCAGGAAGCGTAGCGTGCCGCCGATCATCAGGCACACGCCGGCGGCGGCGCAGTCGTCGCCGAGCGCCGCCAGCCGGCCGGCGGCGGCTGCCGGCGGCAGTTCCACGAGCACGTGCTTGCCGTTGCGCACCGCGCACGCGGCATCGTCCAGCCGCGTGTCCGCGGGGCCGTGCACCAGCACGCCGGAGCAGCAGTCCGGGTGCCCGGCAAGCAGTTCGGCAAGCGTGGCGGCCTGCAGTTCGGCCCCGAGCCGGCGCGCCGCCTGCCCGCGCCGGCCGGCGTCGGGGTCCACCACCGCGCCCACGCATACCTCCGGGAGGCGCAGCAGGGCATCGGCGTAGCGCTCCGCGGCTCCGGCGCCGACCAACACACAGCAGGTCATGGCGCCATCCCGGTCCGCCCCGGCCCGGCGACCGTGAGTACCCGTGTTTCGTTCCTCATCGTCTCCCGGTCGCGGCGTGACCGTGCCGACTCAGTGCCAGCCATGATCGTAGGTCACCGGCGTGCCGGTGCGCTGCGTGGTCCAGTTGTGGCCGCCCTCCAGCACCACCTCGCGGCCAGTGATGGAGGACTGTTCGGCGGCGAACAGGATCTCCATCACGTGCCGGCCCCACATGCCGTCGGACGGTGGCTCCAGATCCTGCTCGATCGCCTTCGCGAACGAATGCCACTCGTGGTAGAACTCCGCCTTCGGGTCGTCGAACGCGACCTCCTCCCACTGCTCGCCGGTGCCGAGGCGGACGAACTTCTCGCCGTGCTGGCTGAACTTGAGGGAGCCGTTGGCGCCGATCACGTGGCTCTCGAAGGAGGGCCCGCCGTTGGCGTAGCCGCACGACACGGCCACGCCGGCGAGGCCGTTCTTGGTGCGGATCAGCGCGGTGGCGGTGTCGTCGGATGCCTGGTAGTGGGCGCGGGTGCCGACCACGGCGCTGACCGCGGCGGCCTGCGAGCCGAGCAGCCACATCAGCCGGTCGACCACGTGCACGCCGTTGGCCAGCCACATGCCGCCGCCGTGGAAGCGGCTGCGGTACTGCGGGCGCCGGCTCCCAAAGCCCCAGTTCTTGGACATGTAGCACACCACCGTCATCAGCGGCCCCAGTTGCCCGGAGTCGAGAATCTCCTTGGCCTTGAGGCTGGTGCCGTAGAAATGCTGGGTGTGGCCCACCATCAGCTTGACGCGGTTGGCGTCCGCCGCCTCGATCATTGCGTCGCACTGTTGCAGGCTGATCGCCATCGGCTTCTCCACCAGCACGTGCTTGCCGGCGTTGCACGCGTCCACGGTCAAGCGGTGGTGCAGTTGATGGCCCAAGGTGATCGCCACCGCGTCCACGTCGCCGTCCTGGAGCAGTTCCGTGTGGGTGGCGTAGCCCTTGCCCACCCCCCAGGTGCTCATGAACCGCTCGCGCACCTCCGGAAACAGGTCCGCCACCGCCGTTATCTCGACATTGTCCAGTTCGGCGATCGCCGCCGCGTGCGAACGCGCGATGCCGCCGAGCCCGATGATCCCTACCTTCAGCATGGTGGGTGCGACCGTAGAGACTTACGCCCTACCGATCAACCCCCGACCCGGTGCCCTGCCAACTCATACGAAGTCCGCCCGCCACAGATGCACCGCTCGCGCCGCGAGGCTGCGCTGGCGCGCTTCCAGCAGTTCCGGTGTCCATTCTTCGGGAGCCATCCCCGGGATGTCCTGACTGATCACATAGTTGCTCTCGCCATATGCTGACACTTTGTCGAGATAGGTGCCGTTGGCAACCCGCCGATTGGCGGACGACTCGAGCAATGTGAGATTGCCGAGGCGATAGATCAGCGTGTCCCAGCGCCCGCGCTCGAATGTCTCTTCCCATTCGTCGGCAGGGTTTTCCGGCAGGATGTGCTCGATGGTGCCGGGGTCGGTGTCGGGGTCGCATGCGCGACCCGATGCGTCTTCCTCCAGCCGCGCCAGGATGTACTTCGCCAGTTTTTTCTTCCGGCCGCTCGTGCCTACCTCCAGCCCGGCGAAGTCTTGCCTCGTCTTCGCATCGTCCACGTAGATCGATCGCAACCGTTCGAATACGCCCGCAGGGGTGGTCACCTGACCCTCCTTCACTGGTTTCGCGGCGTAATGGAACGCAGCTTCCAGAGCGCTGGGATTCCGGCTGCTGACCACGGTGTAGCGGAATGACACTACACTCACCACCTTCAGCACGCGGACAAAGTCATCCGGCGAAAATGACTCCCAGGCGGTAAACAGCAGGGGCATCATCTGCCGTACGCGGAACAGGTTGAGTTCGCGAATGCAGCGTTTGGCGCCGGGAAGATCCGCCCAGTATCCGTGATTCGGATCCCCAACCGCCACGAATAGCTCCGCGCGTCGTTCCAACTCGCCAAGCAGCGCGAACACGTCGCCGGCAGTCCTGGTTTGGCCTCGAACCAGCTTGAAGACCCGCTGACTACGCACCTTGGGCAAGTCGCACAACATGTGGTAACGCAGCAGCTCCGGGAACCGCTCCTGCTCCACGGTGTCCATGAGCAGTCGCCAGCGGCGCTGAAGCGCCTCCAGATCAGCCGAAACCCGCACACGGGAAAACAGGTAGTTCTTGAGGAGGTCGGTGGTGGTCAGCTCCAGACCGCGCGCATTCAGCGTCTCGAACACCGTATACGCGTTCAACTCGTCGTCGACCGTGATCAGGATGAAGAGCAACTGTCGTGCCATGGTCTCGGAGAGCAGCGCGGCTATGGCTCTGCCGTCGTGCTGCAACGCCGTCAGCTTGTCCAACCGTTGTCGAAATCCGAGCAGACACTGCCACAGGAGCCGATTCGACCTCGGCAGCCGCCTTGGATTCAGTGGCTCCCTGTTCTGTACCAGGTAGTCCTGATAAATCGCGTCGTCGGTCTCGTTCAGGTAAAGCCGGCTGCTCTCGGTCAAGGACGCCGGATCCTTCTCTCCAATGAAACGGTTCCGCAATTCGCGCGCTCGCTCGCGGTTGGCGGCCGCATCGATGCCGTCATCAGCCATGGCGTCCAACCGGGAGATCACGGCAAGCGCCAGCACGCTGAGCGTGGCGAGCCGCTGTTGCCCGTCAAAGATCAGGAACTCCCGGTCGCTTCGCTCCTCGACCACCAGGGCGCCCAGGTAATGGCGTTCGTCGGGGTTCGAGCGCAGATCCATGAGGTCGTTCCACAGGTCCTCCCACTGCTCGTCCACCCAGGAGTAGTCACGCTGGTACGGCGGTACCCGATAGCGCTTGCCGTTGCCTATCAAGTCGAGATAGTTGATCGTGGTGGTGTTCAAGACGTTGCTCTTCGCCATTGCTTCCGCCGCGGGCGCACGTTCGCACCACTGCGAGCAGCGCCAATTCTACACGTTTATCGGCAGTGGTATCCGGTGTCTACGCACGTGCCGCTGAGCGGTGCGGCGCGGCAGTGTTCGAGCCGGCAGGCTCCTGCCACACGACTGACCGCCCTTCGGTGGCCCGCCGACACTCTTATTTGCGGCGCAGGCCGGCGGGGGCGGTTTCGCGGGGTTCCCAGCGCGCCTCCTCCAGGCGGGCGAGCAGTGCGCGGTGGGCGCGCGGGGTGCCGAGGCGGCGCAGGCCGAGCACCGAGTAGCCGTTCACGTAGAGGCTGTCGTCGTCGAGCCCGGCCACCAGGGCGCCGGCCACCTGGTCGGCGGCCCCGGCCGCTCCGGCGCCGATGCGCGCCAGCGACAGCGCGGCGTTGCGGCGCACGGTGTCATTACCGTCCTGCATCGCGGCAGCCAGGGCGGCGGCCACGGATGCGGAGTCGCCGGCACCGCCGCACACCAGGCCGAGGGCATCCGCCGCGTACTCGCGCACGGACGCCTCATCGTCGCCGAGCGCCCCCGCCAGCACCGTTGCCGCGGCGCGCGCCGGCGGACCGACGTCGCCGAGCGCATCAACCGCACGCGCCCGCACGGCGGGGTCGGCGTCGCCGGCTAGGTCGCTGAGCGCCGGTACCGCCGCGGCACCAAGCGGCGCGAATCCGCAGGCGGCGTTGCGCCGCACGCGTTCGTCGGAGCTGCGCAGCGCCTCGGCCAGCGGTCGCGCGGCATAGCCGCCACCGCGTCCGAGGCGATAGGCCGCCTCCAGCGCCACGCGTTCGTCTCCGGCCGCCAAGCGCTCGAACAACGAAGCCAGACTGCCGTGCGCGGATGCCGGCGATCCGGCGCCGGACCCGGACTGTCCCAGGTGCCAGCGCCACTGGTGGCCCCACACCTCGGGCAACTCCAGGCGCGGCCCGTCGCCGGGGCCGTGGTGCACGCCATTGTTCTCCCAAAACGGCGCTTCCCGGCCGGGCTCGTGGCGCCAGCTCGGCTCGCGCGGGTCGCTCATGCGAGTGAACAGGAACTTCACCATGTAGCGGTTGCGCGCGGCACTCACCGTGCCGGCGGCGCGATGCCAGATGTCGTAGTGCACGATGACCACCGTGCCGGCGGCACCGGTGAGGCGGATCTCGTCGGCCTCGCGCTGCTGCTCCAGCAGGTACTGGGAGCGCGGCACGATCGCCGTCGGCCCCATCTCCTCGCCGGTGTCCTGCGGGTAGTAGAACGCCATCACCCAGCGGGCATGGTGGTGGCGCCGGTTGCCGTCGACCGCGTAGCGGCTGTTGTACAGGCTGTCCTTGTGCAAGCGCTGCGCCTCGCCGCCAGGTGCCCGGTCATGGCAGTGGCGATGCATGTGCAGGTAGTAGTCGTCCCCCAGAATGCTCGCCAGTGCGCCGGTCACGCGCGGATGGCCGAACACCCGGCCCAGCTCCGGCACCAGCGGCAGGATGTTGTTGAATGGATTTCCGGAACGCTCGATCACCGCCCCGAGGCGGTCGTACACCCGGCTGTGGAATCCCTCCGGCAACTCCGGCCGCAGCACCAGGTAACCATCGACCAGGAAGCGCTGCAACTCCGCGTCGCTCAATCGAAACCGCTCATCAACCACTTGAATTATCTCCTCCCCGATCGGCAGCCTCTTTCACGGCCGCGGCGATCAAAGGTGCTTTCTTTTCTAACCCATCGAAGCTCAACTCGCCACACTGGTACATGCGATACCATTCACGCCGCTGCCGCATGACCCGTTCGTAATCCCGGTGGCTCGGGCACGGGGACGTACTTGATCACGTCTCCCCACGCTCGCTGTCGACCACCCAGCGCGGCCAGAAGGGATCGTGCCCGGGCAGCACCCGCTCCAGTTCGCGCTGAATGTCGCCTTGCGCAGTGAGCCCCTCGACAAGGCCGTCTTGATCGTTGCGCATGAAAGCCTCGGCCCGATTTGCTCGGCGGCGCGCAGGTGCTCGGTCCACGCCCAGACGAGCATATACGCGAGCGCAGTGATTCTTCGTATTCCGGCGGAAGCCGTTCCAGCATTCGGGGGAGACGATACCTGCCGCAACTGCCAGACGCAAGGTATCCGGGGGGATCGAGCAGGACCAAGCACGCTCCCACGCCGGACCGGCCGGCGGCTGTGCACCGGAACGTCGTTCCGGTAGGGTGGGCGGCATGAGCAAGCCACGTTACAAGGCGGCGCTTATCGGCTGCGGCAGCCGCAGCCGCATGCACGTGCTGTCCTACCAGCACGTTGCGGACGCCGCGCTGACGGCCTGCTGCGACCTGATCGAGGAGCGCCGCAACGGACATGCCACGGAGTATGGCCTGACCCCCTACGCGGACGCGGCCGACATGATCGAACGCGAGCGGCCCGACATCGTCCACATCGTCACCCAGCCCGCCGACCGTGCGGCGCTCATGCACCTGGCGGCGGACCTGAACGTGCCCGCGGCGGTGGTGGAGAAGCCGCTGGCCGCCGGGGTGACCGACTGGCGAACGCTGGTGGAGCTGGAGCGGCGCTGCGCCACCCGCTTCACGGTGAGCCACCAGTTCCGCTGGCACGTCCACCTGACGCGCTGCCGGGAGGCGCTGCGGTCGGGCCGGCTCGGCGCCGTGCGCTTCCTGGAGACCTCCTGCGGCATGAACATCTCCAACCAGGGCACCCACGCGCTCAACTACGTGATGTCGCTGAACGGCGACGCGCGCGTACAGTCCGTGCTCGGCACCGCCAGCGGAATGAGCGGCAGCGACCCCACCCACCCGGCACCCGACTCCTCGGTGGCCCACCTGCTGTTCGACAACGGAGTGCGCTGCCTGTGGCACCACGGCCCCACCGCGCCGCTGATCGGCGACCCGGCGACCGTCTATCAGCACGTGCGCGTGGCCGCCTACGCCGAGCGCGGGCGGGTCCTGTACGAGGAGTTCCGCAACTGGGAGATCGTGGGACCGGACGGCACCGAGTGCGGCCACGTCGGCGACACCTGGCGAGCCAACAACGTGCTCGCGCAGGCCGGGCTGACGCGCGCCACCCTGGACTGGCTGGAGGACGGATCGGCGCTGCCGGGCACCGACCTGAACCAGTCGCTGCACGAGTTCAAGACCGTGCTCGCACTGTACGCCAGTGCGCTGGAACGCAGGCCGGTAGAGCTGGCCAGCTTCGAGCCGGACGACGACCTGTTCGAGCGGCTCACCGCCGCCCTGAGCTGATCCGCCCCTGTGGGCTCCGCACCGCGACCGACACCCCCAAACGGCCTGCAAGCCGCGCGAGTGAGCGGAGGGCCATGGACCTGACCGACCTGCGCATCGTGCTGGTGCGCCCGGAGGAGAGCCGCAACGTAGGCGCCGCCTGCCGGGCGGCCAAGACCATGGGCATCGAGCAGATCCACCTGGTGGGCGCTGACGCAATCGACCGGCACGTGGCAGGCGTGGTCGCCGTGCACGCCGCCGACCTGCTGGAGCGGGCGGTGGCATGCACCAGCGTCGCGGAGGCGGTGAGCGGCTGCACGCTGGCCGCGGCCGTTACCCGGCGCGACGGCAAGCGTCGCAAGTACCGCATCTGGACCGCCGAACAGCTCGGCCGGCGCCTGGCCGAACGGCATGCGGGGCCGGTGGCGGTGGTGTTCGGCAACGAGAAGAACGGACTCACCGACGCCGAGATGGAGCCGTGCCAAGTCGCGGTGGCGATCCCGTCGGCGCCGCAGTTCCCGTCGCTGAACCTGTCGCACGCGGTGCAGGTGGTGGCCTACGAGATCTACAAGCACGGCCACGCGCCGCGCCAGGCGCGCCCGCGCCAGCGCCCGGTCGGCGCCGAGCGCATCGCACGCATGGCCGAGCCGCTGACCGGCGCCCTCGCCGAGGTGGGCTTCTTCAGTCCCGCGGGCGCGAGCAGCGTACAGCGCTTCCTGACCGACATCCTCACCCGCGCCGACCTGGTAGACCGGGAAGCGCAACGCCTGGAGCGCATCCTGCACAACGTGGGCGGCGTGGTGCTGCGCACCAAGCGCTGACCGGCGGCCTGTAGCGGAACCCGGCGGCGCACGTGCTGCCAAAGCACGCCGGCCATGGGTGAGCGACGAGCAACGCGCCAGCCGGGCTGCATCGTCGCGCTCGATGCAGCGGAGCTCGCCACGGGCCGCAGTGCCCGGCGGTGGTGTGGCGTCGCTGCAAGGACCGCGAGGCGGTGCGCCGTCGGTGTGCGTGTCGTGCACCCGGCGCGCGTTGCCGGGCGTACCGTCGATCGCGCTCGGTGGGCGCACGGCGCCGTGCGAGGCGTACCGCTCTATGCGCGCCCGCGTGCGCCGGGTAGTATCGGCGCGCTATGGTGAGACTTGGCAGTGTGATCATGGGTGCCCAGGAAGGCGACGCCGCGGTAGGCCGGGCCCACGGATCGGAAGCAGCGGACGTACACGTGCTGGCGCGGGAGCATCGCGAACGCGGCTTGGCTGCCGCCTACTGCCCGCGGGTGTCGGTCGATGACGGAAACCGGATCCGCGACATTCGCGAGGCGTTCGCCGCCGAGGACGTGGTGATCGCCGAGGTGGGCGGCTGGCGCAACATGCTGCACCCCGACCCCGAGGAGGGCAAGCGCGAACGGCAGCGCATGGCCGACTACCTGGCCATCGCCGACGAGGTAGGCGCACTGTGCGCCATCACCTGCATCGGCTCCCCAGGCGGCCCCGGCCAGGGCTCGCACGACGCGTTCAACTTCACGCCCGACGCGTTCGACGCCGCGGTCGAGAACGCGCGCTGGCTGATCGACACCGTCAAGCCCAAGCGGGCACGCTTCGTGTACGAGATCTATCCGTTCAGCGTGGCCGACTCACCCGCCAACATCCGCCGCCTGCTCGATGCCGTCGACCGGCCCGAGTTCGCCGCCCACATGGACCTGGTCAACCTGATCAACACCCCACGGCTGTACTACGAGAACGCCGCCGTGGCACGCGAGGCGGTGCGCCTGTTCGGCGATCGCATCGTCTCCGCCCATGCCAAGGACCTGGCGATGCAGGAGGACGTGAGCGTGATCATGCACGAGGTGCGCCCCGGCTGCGGCAACATCGACTACGCCGCCTACCTGCGTGTCCTGCACGAGTTGCCGCAGACCGTGCCGCTCATGATCGAGCACCTGCCCACGCAGAAGGAGTACGACCTCGGCGTCGACTACATCCAACAGGTGGCCGCGGCCGAGGGCATTCCGCTCGGCTGACGGCTCGCCGTCGCAGGCAGGCCAGGTTGGGCAGGCGGCGGCGCCATAAACAGGGGACGGTTTCGGGCCGCTACTCGGACACCCAGATGTTGGCGTAGCGCACCGGCGCGGCGTCGGCCTGCAGGCGCAGCGGTGAGCGGCCCTGCCACTCCGCCGGCAACTCGGTGAAGCCACGCGGCGTGGGCTCGACAACCTCGACGTTGTGGTGGATGCGGGTGCCGTTGAGCCACACGGAGATCCGTCCGCCCTCGCCCTGCGGCGTGTACTCCACCTCCAGCTCCTGCCATATGCCCGGCTGCACCGCCACGTCGACGTCGGGCGGCCGGAAGCCGTTCAACGCCCCGCACCGATGCTCGGGCGGCGACTCGGGCGCCGAGCCGCGGATCTCTATCTCGTAGCGCCCGGCAATGAATGCGCCGCCGGTGCCGGCCAGCTTGGCGGGCACCCAGTCGGGTTGCGCCGGAAGCTGGAAGTCGAGATGCAACCGGTGCCCGCCGAAGCGCGCCTCGCTGTACATGTCGCCGTAGCCGGGAGCCGCGGTGAGCACGTTGCCGGCAGCCGGCCAGCGTCCGGCGGTGTGCCGCTCCCCGCCCGCGGTACTCTCGGCGCGCGCGTCGAGGCGCATGCCGGGCGGTTGTTGGCCCGGATCCCAGTGCCGCCAGCCGGTCAGCGGGGCGCCGGTGAACAGCACCGTTGCGCTGTGCGGCGGGCGCCGCGGCGGCGGGGGCATTGCCGACGGCGCCGGCTTCGCGCCGCCGCCGTCGTCGCCCTCGCCGAGACACCAGGCGATGCCGTTGCGCAACAACTGCGTGAACGCCGGCACCTCGAAGTGCTCGGCGCTCCCGAGCGAGGTAAAGAACACGCGCGAACTCGGCGTGTAGCGGTTGACCCACGCCACCGGTTCCGCCGGCAGCTCGCCGGTCTTGCCGAACATCAGCGGCGTCGCCGTATCGTTGAGCGGCACGGCGTTGTAGGTGCCGCCGTAGCCCATCTCGGTGACGCGCGGCAGGTCGCGGACGATCGGATGCGCGGCGGCGGCCGGATCCACCACCGCAAGCTGGCCCGCCTGATTGGGGGCGTGGCTCATGTAGTGGCCGCCGAAGTAGTCGGGGCACCAGCCGCGGGCGTTGCTGAAGGCATGGCTGGTGGTACGCAGCCCCACCACGGGACGCCCGGAGGCAAACCAGTCGTGCAGCGTACGCAGTTGTTCGGGGGTCGGGTTGCGGAACCGGACGCAGATCACCAGCAGCGCGGCATCGTCGAGGCCGGTAAGGTCGAGCGGGTCGGCCTCCTCGCCGACGCTCAACACCGCCTCGCAGCCAAGTTCGCCGGCTACCTGCTCCGCGAAAGGTGGAATGGTGCGCTCGGAGTGGTACTCCCCCTCCCCCACCAGAAAGAAGATCTTCTTGCTCATCAGTTCTCGCTCGCTTGTTGCAGCTTGTCCGCTACCTCGGCGACCAACGCCGGCCGCCCGTTGCGGAGACTCGCCCCGTGGAATACTCCCGTTACTATACGCTGTCGTTCGGGAAGGCGAAAGATCGTCTGGTGAAACAGGAACCGGATGCGCCCCTTCGGTTCCACCCGCAGCGTTATCTCGAACCGGTCGCCACTGCGCAGCGGGTGATGGTAGTCCACCTCCGCCCGCACCAGGACCAGGTCGATGCCGCGGTCGTGGAGGGCGGCGAAATCAATGCCGAGCCGGCGCAGGTACTCGTGCCGGGTGTGCTCACAGTACTGCTGGTAGACCGCGTTGTTGACGATCTGCTGCAGGTCGCACTCGTAATCGCGCACCTTCATCTGCAGGCTGAAGTGATGGTCCATCAGCCGCGGCAGGATTCCTCGATCATGGCGGCGTACACGTCGACCGCGCGGCGCAACTGCGTGAGCGAAATGTACTCGTTCTCGGTGTGCGCCTGGGCGATGTCGCCGGGGCCGAGCACCACCAGCTCGACATCGTCCATGAACGCGAACGCATCGGTGCCGAAGCCCACCGTTTCCGCCTGCCGTGCCCCGGTGGCACGCCGAGCGATCTCCACCACCCGGCTGTCGGGCGGCACCCGGAACGCCCTGCCCTGGTAGCCTTCGAACTGCAGGCCGTGGCGGCGCGCCTTCTCCTCGATGATCGCCATCAGGTCGGCGCTGCGATCGCCGGGCATGGGGCGAAAGCCGACCGTGCACACCGTCTTGGCGGCGGTTACGTTGGGGCGCGTGGCGCCATCGTCGATGGTGACGTTGAGGCAGTTGTGCGGGGGCGTGAACTCGTGGTTCAGGAACGACTCGTCACGCTTGATCTCCTCGGCGAGCAGCGCGATTTCCGCCAGGAAGGGAGCCATCAGCAGCGTGGCGTTGATCCCCTTGCCGGTGCTGCTGTGGGCGGCCCGCCCGAGGGCGGTGACGAAGGCGAGTGAGCTCGCCTTGTGGGCGTATACCGGAATCATCCGGGTGGGCTCGGTGATCACGCCGATCTCCGGGCCGCCGCGGTACAGGCGCGAGCGCTTGGCAACGTCGACGGCGCCGCGCCCGGTCACCTCCTCGTCCGCCGTCACCACCACGTAGACCGGACGTGCCAGGCGCTCCACCGGCGCCGCCGCCGCGGCCGCGATCGCCGCCGCCAGCGGCCCCTTCATGTCGCAGGTCCCCAGCCCGACCAGGCGGTCTCCCTCCACCCGCGGCGCCCACGGATCGCCCGCCCAACTGTCTCCCGGCACGGTGTCGCTGTGCGAGAACAGCCCGAACCCGCCGCTGCCGTTGCCGCGCCGCGCGACCAGGTTCACCTTGCGCACTCCGTCCGGGTCGTCGTACTCCAGCCGCTCCACCTCGAAGCCGGCCGCGGCCAACACCTGCTGCAGCAGGTCGCTGACCGGCGCGTTGCTGTGCCGGCTCACCGAGTCGATCGCCACGAGCCGGTGCGTCAGCTCGACGACATCCACTGCCATCGGCTACCCGCCGAACGGGGCGTACTTGCGACGCACTTTGTCGGTGACGTCGCCGATGTCGTAGCCGGTGGCATACAGCCAGTGCTTGGCACCCTGCTCCGACACGTAGGTGAACTCCTTGGCCAGCGCACGGCTCGCGCCCCCCGGCCCTTCCATGGCGTACAGTTCGTCCACGTACGCCGCGAACGAGCCGTGATCGGCGGCCATCGCCGCGATGGTGCGTGCGTTCTTCACCACCGCGGCCAGCTTGGCGCGGTACTTGATGACCCGGTCGTCGGCTGCGATGCGATCCACGTCGTCGTCGTCGAAGGCCGCCACCGCGTGTACGTCGAAATTGGCAAACACCTCCCTGAAGCCGGGCCACTTGCCGTCCACCACCTGGCGGTTCAGGCCGCCCATGAAGATGATGCGCGCCGCGGCTTCCAGGTAGCCGCCGTCGGAGTCTGGTTTCGGGGGATGCATGCGTACAGCTTACGCTATCGGACGCTTCTCGTCACTCGGCGCGGGCGGTGCCGCAGCGGTGCCGCCGACACCGCGGGCACCGCCACGCACCGCCACGATCAGGCCAGGTGTGGCCTTTGGAGCTACTCCGGGACGTCCACCATGATGACCGGCCCGCGGCGGATGTGGTCGCCGAGGTTGAACTCATCCTGAGCCGACTGCGCTCTGAGCAGCGACCGCGAGGTGCTCGGGAGCGAGTAGGAGTCGGCTTTCGTGTAGTCCACGCGGTAGCCGAGGTCCGCCAGCGACGCGATGGTCACCTTGCTGAGCGGCTGGCTTACCTGCGGGTCCGCGGAGATCGTGGCGGTCAGGAGCTCGTCACCGAACACCGCCTCGCGCCAGTGTCCGTCCAGGCCTCCTATCCCGTACTCCTCCGTGTCGTTCTCGACCGGAACCCTGGCTCCCGAATAGGTGGCGCCGGCGAGCAATTCGTCGAATGCGCTCACCGCCGCCGTTCCGACGAAGTGGGTGTCGGGCAGCTCCTCGGCGTCGGGGTTGTTTTTTTCATACTCGACTGCCGAATTCCGCAACAGGCCAAGCCACTGGTCCGAAGTGCCGTATCCGAGCACGTGCGCTATCTCGTGCACGACCGTGCGGCGCAGACCCTCCGTCCCGATCCTGGTCAGATCGGCGGTGTCGATCGTCACCTCCCCAATCAACGGCAGACCGCCGGTGCGCACCGCGCAAGGTCCCGCGATGGCCAGCGTCTTGGTCGGGCCGTCGATTTCCCGCAGTCTGATGTCGATGCGCAGGTCGTCAACGGCGTCGCCGAAGGTGGACGGATCCCCGTCCTCGCACTCCAATTCGGAGTCGGTGATGATCCGACGGCCCAGGTCGCCGGTGACGACCTCCTCCCAGACGTCGGCGGCGGCGCGAAAGATGCTCTTTTGCGCGGTCGTGGGCTGGGTGCCGAGATAACGGAACTCGATGTCGAACGACGTATCCGATTCGGTCGGTTCGAGCAGCCACACGGCCAGGTCGTAGTGGGTTGCGGATGCGCCGGACACGCGCACGTACGCCATGCCGGAACTCACGACGCCACTGGCGACGTTGTCGCTGTTGTCCCGCGTAGCGCCCGCGATCCTGACAACCGTGTCCGCATCGTAGCCGGAGTCGCCGACTCGGCTTGGATTCGGGTCGGTGGCCGCGAACAGCAACCGCTCGCCGGGCACGGAGATTTTGAAGAAGTCGACGTCTGCGGCAGTCTCCAGTCGTCCCGAGACCGGCGTCCCGGGCGCCACGGTCGATGCGGTCTCGGGAGTGTCGCCGTGGTCGTCGGCAGGGGGCGGGTCGTCGTCGGTGATCGTGCAGGTGGCCCTTGCCTGCCCGAGCAACGCCGCGTCGGGCGGGGTCACCCCGGTCAAGACGACTTCGAAGGTCTCGTCGTCCTCGTGCATTTCGTCCTGGACGGTAGCTACCAGGATCGTCTGCCGCGTCGTGCCGGCTTCGAACACTACCGTGCCGCCACTCTCTCCCGTGAAGTCTCCCGTGGAGTCCGTGCCGGCCATCGCCGTCCCGTCCTCGGTCTTCCAATGAACCGTCACGGGGTTCGGCAGCGTTCGCGACAGCGTGACCGCGAACGCGGCATGCCTGCCCTCATCCACCGTAGCCGGCGCTACCGACACGGTGGCCGGGTCCGGCTTGGGCGGTTTTCCGGGATCCGAGCGCCCCGGAGTCTCCGGGGTCTCCGACTGATTGTCGTCCGGCGCCACCGCTGCGCTGCAGCCGCCCGCGGACGCAAGCAGAAGCGCGGCTGTCGCGACGAGCGCGAGCGAAACCGAGGTAGAGAAACGAGGGAACGGGATCTGCAGGTAGCGCAAGTTGCTCGTACTCCGAGTTAATCGCACCGGGCCGATCGTCATCCGCCGTCAATCCGGCGGCGGCCCGCTGCTCGCTTGGATTATACTGATCGAGCAGCCATGGCACAGAGCAGACCCAATATCGTGTTCGCGTTCGCGGACGACTGGGGGCGGTACGCGAGCGCCTACCGCCGTATCCAGGGCGACGGCACCCCCAACGCCCTCATCGACACCCCGCACTTCGACCGGGTGGCGCGCGAGGGCGCGCTGTTCACCAACGCGTTCGTTCCGGCGCCTTCGTGCACGCCGTGCCGCAGCTCGATCCTGACCGGGCGCTACTTCTGGCAAACCGGACGCGGCGCCATCCTGCAGGGAGCGGAGTGGGACGAGACGATCCCTTCCTACCCGCTGGCGCTGGAGGAGGCCGGCTATCATATCGGCTACACCTACAAGGTGTGGTCGCCAGGCACGCCGCGCGACGCCCCCTACGGCGCCGAGCGCACGCGCTACGCGCCTGCCGGCACGCGCTACGGGAGCTTCTCGTTCGTCACCACCGAGCTGGCGCCGGAGCGGGGCGTCGAGGGCGCCAAGCAGGTGCTGTACGACGAGACGCGGGACAACTTCCAGGCGTTCCTGGACGCACGCGAGCCGGGTCGCCCGTTCTGCTACTGGTGGGGGCCCACCAACACCCACCGCAAGTGGCAGCGCGGCTCCGGCAAGCAGCTCTGGGGCCTGGAGCCGGACGACCTGACCGGCCGCCTGCCGGCGTTCCTGCCCGACGTGCACGACGTGCGAGAGGACGTGTGCGACTACCTCGGCGAGTGCCAGGCGGTGGACGCCGGGCTCGGCGTGCTGCTCGCCAGGCTTGAGGAGATCGGTGAGCTGGACAACACGCTGCTGGTGGTGAGCGGCGACCACGGCATTCCCGGCTTCCCGCGCGGCAAGTGCAACCTGTACAACCTCGGCTGCGAGGTGGCGCTGGCGGCGCGCTGGCCGGGGCGGGTGCCGGCGGGGCGCACGGTGCACGACTTCGTCAACCTGATGGACCTGGCCCCCACCTTCCTGGAGGCGGCGGACGTCGACCGGCTGCCGGGCATGGCGGGGCACAGCCTGCTGCCGGTGCTGGAGTCGCCCGCCTCAGGACAGGTGGATGCCTCGCGCGACCACGTGGTGCTCGGGCGCGAGCGCCACGTGGCCCGGGCGCGCGCCGGCAACAAGCCCTACCCGCAGCGCGCCATCCGCACCGGCCGCTACCTGTACATCCGCAACTTCGCCCCCGACCGCTGGCCGATGGGCGACCCGCGCGGCCTCGACGACCCGGCCACCGTGCCGCCCTCCTACGAGGATCTCTGCGAGGACACTCTGGTAGCCTATTCCGACATGGACGGCTCGCCGTCGAAGGCGTGGATGGTGCACCACCGCGGCGAGCCCGAGGTGCGCGCGTTGTTCGAGATGGGCTTCGGCAAGTTCCCGGCGGAAGAGCTGTACGATCTGGAGCGCGACCCGCACTACCTGGACAACGTCGCCGGCGACCCGGGGTACGCGGAGGCTCGGGAGCACCTGTCGTCCCGGCTGATGACGGTGCTGCGCGAGCAGCACGACCCCCGCGTCACCGAACCGGACTGCCGGTTCGAGCGCTCCCCGTACACCGACCCGCACCCCGGCTTCTGACGGAGGAGGAATACGTTGAGACTGGCAGGCAAGGTGGCCTTGGTGACGGGGGCGGGCGGGGGCTTCGGCAGGGGGATCGCCACGCTGTTCGCCGCGCAGGGAGCGCGGGTGGCGGCGGCGGACATCGACGGCGAGGCGGCCGCCCGGGTGACGGCGGAGATTGCCGCGGCCGGCGGCGCGGCGGTGGCCGTGGCCGGCGACGTGAGCCGGGACGGCGACGTGGCGGCGATGGTGGCCGGTGCGCTCGATAGCTTCGGGCGGCTCGACATCGTGGTGAACAATGCGGGCACCACGCATCGCAACCGGCCGATGCTGGAGGTGGACGAGGCGGAGTTTCAGCGCGTGTTCGACGTCAACGTGAAGAGCATCTACCTCAGTGCCCGCCACGCGGTGCCGGTGTTCCGCCGCCAGGGAGGCGGCGTGATGGTGAACATCGCCTCCACCGCCGGCGTGCGGCCCCGCCCCGGCATCGTCTGGTACAGCGCCACCAAGGGCGCGGTGATCACCATGAGCAAGGCGATGGCGCTGGAGCTGGCGCCGGAGGGGATCCGCGTGGTGGCGGTCAACCCGGTGATCAGCGCCACCGCGCTGCTGCCGGCGTTCCTCCCCGGCGAGGACACGCCCGAGGCGCGCCGCAAGATGATCGACACCATTCCGCTCGGCCGCATGAGCACGCCGCTCGACGTGGCCCGGGCGTGCCTGTTCCTGGCCTCCGACGAGGCCGAACTCCTCACCGGCTGCTGCCTGGACGTGGACGGCGGCCGCTGCGTCTGAAGCCGTGGAAAGCATCGAGGTTACGGCGGCAGAGGAACAGGAGGTGCCGGCCGTACAGGCGCTGACCGTGGAGTGGGCTCAGGAGGGCTCTACCATCGGCCAGGAAGCGTCAGACCGAGCCTACCTGCTCAGCTTCCTTTCCGACTGCTTTCTCGTGGCCCGCGTCTCGGGACGCATCGTGGGTTTCGCGTGCGCCAGGATCGCGAACAATCGCGGTTATGCCGTGACCCCCGCGGACCGGCGCGTGCTGCAGATCGAGGAGTTGTACGTATGCCCGGAAGTTCGCCAACAGGGCATCGGGTCGGCTCTCGTGCGCACCGTACTGCAGTGGGCACGAGACCGCGGCGTAGCGGCGTTCCACGTGTTCACCGCTACCCGGGACACCGACAAGATTCTGCGATTCTACCGGCAGCTCGGCTTCGCACCGTGGGGCATTCAGATGTACCGCTCCGAACGCGCTCCCGGCACCGATCCGCACACCGCGTTGTGAGATTTCACGATGCGGTCACGCGGCGGCGCTGACGGCGGCGTCCGCCGTTGGGCCGGCCGCCGCCGAGGCCACGGACCTCGGCGGCCCGGTGGGAACCCGCCGGCTGCGGACGATGCCGCCGTTGCGGCGCCGGTGGTGAGACGTGGAACGGCTGGTCGCGGACCGTCTGCAGCGTGACGCGGGCAAGTCTCTCGATGGCACGGAGTTGCGGCACCTCGCCAGGGTCGCAGAACGACAGCGCGCATCCGGCTGCACCGGCGCGTGCAGTACGGCCGATGCGGTGCACGTAGCTCTCCGGCTCGTGCGGCAACTCGAAGTTGATGACGTGGCTGATGCCGTCGACATCGAGGCCGCGAGCGGCGATGTCGGTTGCCACCAGCACGCGCGAACTCCCGCGGCGGAACCGTTCCAGGGCTGCCTGGCGGGCATTCTGCGACTTGTTGCCGTGGATCGCGTCCGCCGTCACCCCGGCCGCCGCGATCTTCTGGGCCACCCGATTCGCGCGGTGCTTGGTGCGCGAGAACACCAGCACGCGTGACAGCTCCCGGTCGTTCAACAGTTCGCGCAGCAGGTGCGGCTTGTCCGCGCTGTTCACGAAGTACACGAACTGCCGAACGGTGTCCACCGTGGTGGCCGCCGGCGTCACCTCCACCCGCTCCGGCCGATGCAGAATCTCACCCGCCAGACCGGCGACGTCGGACGGCATGGTCGCGGAAAACAGCAGCGAGTGGCGGCGGACCGGCAGCTTGGCGATGATCTTCCTCACGTCGTGGATGAAGCCCATGTCCAGCATGCGGTCCGCTTCATCGAGAATGAAGTGGGTGATGCGGCTCAGGCGGACATGACCCTGCTCAAGAAGATCCAGAAGCCGGCCGGGCGTCGCCACGACGATCTCGATGCAGCGTGACAGCGCGGCGACCTGGGGGCGTTGCGAGACGCCGCCCAGGATGACCGTCTGGCCCAGCCCCAGCCCGGCGCCGTAGTCGCGAAAATCGTCATGGATCTGAATGGCGAGCTCGCGCGTCGGGGCCAGCACCAATGCGCGGGGAGTGCGCGGCTGCGCCCGTTCCGGGGTGCCGGAGAGCTGCTGCAGGACAGGCAGAGCGAACGCGGCGGTCTTGCCGGTTCCGGTCTGCGCAATGCCGAGCAGATCCCTGCCCGCGAGCAGATGAGGAATGGCCTGTTGCTGAATCGGCGTGGGGGCGGCGTAGCCTCTCGCTCGTAGCGCACGCAGAATGGTCTCGGTCAATCCGAGAGAGGAAAAGGTGAGGGGTTGCAAAGTAGATCCTTGTTTGGTCGAGAGAGCCTGTTTGGTCGAGAGAGCCAATGGCGGGCCGCCGTGCGGCGACCGGGCAGGATGTCGCGGTTGACTGTCCCGTAAGATCGCACTTCCCGGTGCCGGGGTCCAGCCCCGCTTGGCGGATGTTGCAACCGGAAGTATCACTAAAGTACCATTAGCCCGTGAAGACGGAACTGGTGACCACGCTCAAGCGGAAGGCAACGCTACTCCTTGCCGAGTTGAGAGAAACCGGAGAGCCGGTTCTCATCACGGAACACGGCAAGCCGTCCGCATACCTTGTCGACGTGGAGTCCTACGAGGCGCTGCAGAGCAAGATGCGGATTCTGGAAGGCGTAGCCCGCGGAGAGCGCGCGCTGCTCGAAAACCGGACCTACACCCAAGCCGAAGCGAAGCACAGAATGGCCAAGTGGCTCGACTGATCTGGGCAGCGCCCGCGCTGGCCGACCTCGATGAGATCGCGGAGTACATTGCGCTCGACGACCGGCCCGCCGCAGCCCGCTACGTCCGCAAGGTGTTCTACACGGTCGACCGCCTGAAGCAGTTCCCGGATTCCGGCCGGCGTCCCGCGGAGCTGCCCGATTCGCGCTACCGGGAAGTCGTGGTGCCGCCCTGCCGCGTGTTCTACCGCACGGAAGGAGGCAGCGTGTTGGTCCTGTACGTGATGCGCTCCGAGCGCCTGCTGCACGCTCATCTCCGGGAAGGCCGCCGCCGGCGGATGGAGCGCGCGGAGTGAGCCGGCGCCCGCCCAACATCCTGGTGATCATGTCGGACGAGCACGATCCGGCGGTGATGGGGAACTCGGGACACCCGCTCGTGCAGACCCCCCACCTGGACCGGCTCGCGGCCGCCGGCACGGTGTTCGACAGCGCCTACTGCAACTCGCCCATCTGCGTGCCATCGCGGATGGCGTTCCTGACCGGCAACTACTGCCACCGAATCGGCGTGTGGGACCTCGGCTCGCCGCTGCGCGCCGAGATTCCGACGTTCGGGCATTACTTCACCGCGGCCGGCTACGAGACCGTGCTGTGCGGGCGCACCCACATGGCAGGCGACGACCGACTGCACGGCTTCGGCACCCGGCTGTTCGACGACATGCACTCGTGGCGCTCGCGGACGGCGCCGAAGCGCACCCCGGAGGCGCGGCGCGGCAGCAACTCGCACGTCACCGAGTGCGGGCCAGGCCGCGGCGCGTGGTACGACTACGACACCACGGTGGC
This sequence comes from Spirochaetaceae bacterium, assembly GCA_028821475.1. Classification (GTDB taxonomy): domain Bacteria; phylum Spirochaetota; class Spirochaetia; order SZUA-6; family Bin103; genus Bin103. The sequence continues at coordinate 33,298 of JAPPGB010000168.1, read as the reverse complement.
CGACCTGAGCACCCGCTTCCTGAACAGCAAGGCGGCGCACCCCTCGGAGCGCCCGTGGCTGCTGTACAGCGGACTGATGTACCCGCACTTCCCGCTCACCTGTCCGCCGCAGTACTACCAGCGCTACGACCCCGAGGCCGTAATACCTGCCGACCTGCGCGGCGAGACCCTGGCGGACCAGCATCCGGCGATCCGCCACCTGCGCTACTACTTCCGCAACGACCAAGTCGTGCCGGAAGCGGTGCAGCGCCGGGCGCTGGCCAGCTACTACGGCCTGGTCACGCTCGTCGACGACCTGGTCGGCCGCATGCTGGCGGTGATCGACGACAGCCCGCTGCGCGAGGACACGGTGGTGCTGTACGTCAGCGACCACGGCGAGATGGCCGGCCAGCACGGCATCTGGCAGAAGCAGTGCTTCTACGAGGCCTCGGTGCGCACGCCGATGATCCTCAGGACGCCGCGCGGCGCCGCCGGGAGGCGGATCGGCGCCAACGTTTCGCTGGTCGACGTGCTGCCCACCCTGCTCGACGTGGCCGGCATCGACATACCGTCAGGCCTGCCGGGCACCAGCCTTGCGCACCTGCCGCCGGGCGCGGGCGGCGACGACCGGGTGGTGTTCAGCGAGTACCACGCCCAGGGCATGCTGCAAGGCGGATTCATGATCAAGCGCGGCGACTGGAAGTACAACTACTACGTCGGCCACGAGCCGCAACTGTTCGACCTGAGCGTGGACCCGGGCGAGTTCCACGATCTGGCCGCCGACCCGCGCCACGCCGCGGTGCGGGCGGCCCTGCATCGGGAGCTGCTCAACATCGCCAACCCCGAGCAGGTCAGCGAACAAGCGCTCCGCGACCAGGAGCGCCGCCTGCGCGTTTGAGATCCTCAACAGGTTGGATTCCAGGTGCGTCAGAACGGCCCTGACCTGCCAGTCCTCGACCCCCTCGAACCAGTCGAGGAACTCTTCAATGGTCGCGCCGGCCTCAAGGTTGGCAAACAGGTGTGAGAGGGATACCCTCGTATTCGTAAACACCCAGGCGCCGCTGACCTTGCCGGGGACTTTCCACCGCCGGGCACGTTGACCAGTCAATCATTCCGTTACTCCTCTTGGTCGCCGGTTGCCGCGGTGCCGCCCGAGGCTCGCATCACACCGTGTATCCCGGCTGCCCGGCGGCGGCGGGTTCGGCACGGGCCGCGGCCGGTTCGGCCGATTCAGGTGGCGTGACGATGGCGCCCTGGCGTCGCAGCTCGGCCTGCATCTCGGTCACCGGCGCGGCGCGCGCGGCAACGCCGCGGTTCACGGCCAGCGCGGCGCCGACGCCGGCGCCCTGGCCCATCACCCAGCACTCCGGCACCTCGCGCAGCGGGTTGTGGGAGCGCACGTCGCAGCTCAGGTTGCGGCCGGCGACCAGCAGGCCCTCCAGTTCGCGCGGCACCAGGCTGCCGTAGGGGATTTCCAGCGTCGGATACGCCTCGGAGACGCCCGGGCACAGGCCGATGGAGTCGGCGTGGCGGCCGCTGCGCTTCCACTGGTCGAGGGTGATCTGCACCTCGCCCACCAAGCGGCGGCTGTGACGCACGCCGATCTGGTCGGCGCTCTCCAGCAGGTAGGCGTGCTGCCAGCCCGGCATGTGGCGGCGCCACCACGCCAGCCCGCGGCGCAGGTCGTCGCGCGAGCGGAACTCCACCTCGCTCAGGTCGGCCACCTCGATCGCCGAGTAGCCGTGGTACTTGGGGTGCATGGTCAGCACCTGCCCCGCGCGCGGCAGGATCGAGGCGCGGATCACCGAGCCGGCATCGCGCGCCTCCTGGAGCTTGGCCTTGTAGCCCTCGATGTCGTAGGTGCGGAAGTGCCAGAACACCTCCGTGTCGACGCCGCCGAAGCGCCCGGAGGTGTTGACGCAGGAGTGGATGGTGGTGTCGTCGCGGTTGGTCTCGAAGGCGGCGCCGGCAGCCGCAAAGATGTCGCCGTCGCCGGTGCAGTCGATGGTGACCTTGGCGCGGATCGCGAACCGTCCCTGCTTGCTCTCGAACAGGGCGCCGCCGACGGTGGGCACGGCGGCATCTTCCCGCATCACCGGCGCCACCGCCCAGCAGTGGAACAGGGTGTGCACGCCGCGCTCGCGCACCAGGTCGTTGGAGGCCAGCTTCAGCATCTCGGGATCGATGGTCGGCGACCAGCACACCACGCCGCGGTGGGCGTTGGCGCGCGGCCCCCAGTACTCGACCAGCTCCGCGTCGCGGCTGCCCCAGTACCGGCGCTCCGGGCCGATGATGCCGCCCGCCTCCACCCCGCAGCGGTCCATGAACTCCTCTCCGACGCCGGCCACCACCGTGCGCCCGTCCCAGTCGGTCATGCGGTCGATGAAGCACACGTGCCCGCCCGAGGCCAGCCCGCCCAGGTGGCCGTAGCGCTCCACCAGCACCGTGTCCGCCCCGGCCGCCGCCGCGCCGATCGCCGCCGCGGTACCGCCCGGCCCGCCGCCGAGCACCAGCACGTCGCAACTGCCATACACCGGCACCTCGCGCGCCGGCTCCAACAGGGTCTCCCCCGATCCAGGTTTCATCGCTGCTCCTCCCGCTCCGGCCTCCCTCTTTCGTAGGCGCTCACGCCGAACACGCAAGTCCGGCCGGCCCCTAGCAGCCCGTGGCGGAACCCGGCGTCGCACCGAGAGCGGCGAGGCGCCCGGCTGGCAAGGCGTGACGTACGAGCATATCAGGGCATATGTGAGCGAGAAGCAACGCAGCCAGCCGGGATGGATCGCCGCTCGAATGCAGTCGGAGTTTCGCCACGGGCTGCTGTACACATACCGCGGTGACTGGCTCCGTCAGGTACCGGGCACCGGTACCACGCATACCGGGGAGGGGACGGCGGCCACGTGGCCGGTAGGCCGCAGCAGGCCGGTCGCCGCGTCGACGTGGAAGGTGACGATGGTGCCGCTGTCCTGGTTGGCGGCGAGCAGCAGCGCGCCGGACGGGTCGAGCGCGAAGTTGCGCGGCGTCCTGCCCTGCGTGGACTCGTGGCCCACCGGCTCCAGCCGCCCGTCGCCGCCGATGGCGAAGATGGCGATGCTGTCGTGGCCGCGGTTGGAGCCGTACACGAAGCGCCCGTTGGGATGCACGTGGATGTCGGCGCAGGTGCTGACGCCGGACCAGCCGTCGGGCAGGGTCGACACGGTCTGCATTTCGGTCAGGCTGCCGTCGGTGGCGCCGTACGCATAGGCCGTGACCGTGGAGTCGAGTTCGTTGATGCCGTAGGCGACCCGCCCGCGCGGGTGAAAGGTGAAGTGGCGCGGCCCGGCGCCGGGAGCGGTGGCCGTTTCGCCGGCGCGGGTCAGCGTCGCGGCCGCCACGTCGATGCGGTAGATCACGATGCGGTCGATGCCCAGGTCGGGCACGTACAGCCAGGCGCCGTCCGGCGACAGGTTCACGGAGTGGGGATGCGGCTCCTGCTGCCGCTCCGGGTTGACGCTGCTGCCCTCGTGGTCGATGGTCACCAGCCGCTCCACCAAGTCGCCGCCGGCGCAGCGGAACATCGACAGGGCGCCGCCGCCGTAGTTGGCCGCGAACACCAGTTCGCCGCTCGGGTGGGCGCACACGTGGCACGGCCCGGACGCCCCGGCCAGTTGCTGCCCGGCCGCGGTCAGCGCGCCGTCGGACGCCACCCGGAACGCGCTGGCGGCGCCGTGCTTGCCGGTGCCGAGGTCGCTCACCTCATTGACCGCGTACAGGAAGTCCCCCGCCGCGCTCAACGCCAGGAACGACGGATTGTCGACCCGCGCCGCCACCCCCTGCACGGTCAATTCCCCGGTGCCGACGTCCAGCTCGCCGCGGTAGATGCCCTCGCTGCCCGTGTCGTCGCGGGTATAGGTGCCGATGTACACTCGCATGCCGGCGAGTCTACGTACCTTGCCGGGTACCCGGCAAGGTCAGGCAGGTCGGGCGAACCGCAATGCCGCGCGAAGCCGCTCCGGGCGCTACGGCAACGGCCCTGCACCGGACCGGTATGGGTCGCACCCGACACGGGACGCGCGGCAACGGACTCACACCCAGCGAGCCGTGCGCAGGCCGTCCACCCGCTCGAACTCGCGCTGGTTGTTGGTGACCAGGGTAATATGCTCTGAGGAAACCGTCCGGGCGCTGCAAGACCGACTTGGCGCGATTGTCGGCGCCGAGACGACCCACACCGCCCTTCAGCCGGGGGTCGAGCAGGTCTCTGAGCGCATCGCCGAGCATATTCAGACTGTACACCACGATGGTCAGAGCAAGGCCCGGCCAGATGGCCAGCCATGGCGCCAACTCCATGAACCGGCGCCCGTCGTTGCTCAGCATGCCACCCCAGGTGGCGACATCCGGGGGAAGACCGAAACCGAGGAAGCTCAGCGAAGCCTCGGCCATGATGACGCCGCCAATGGTCACGGTGCAACGCAGGTCAACTGGCAGTCGGCGCCGGTGAAGCGGGTCGTCGTCCGGCCGGCGGCCACCGCCGACATCGAGGATGCCTATGGGTGGTACGAGTCGCGGCAGCCGGGTTTGGGCGAACAGTTCCTCGCGGCGCTGAGGTCAGTGCAAGAGCGACTGCTCGATCACCCTGAATCGTTCCTGTCCTGTACCGCGACACCCGGCGCGCCGGAATGCCACGTGACAGGAGAGATGATCGGCCGCTGAAGAAGCAGGCCCGCTGTCCCGTGTACGAGCTGACGGGTGGCGGATACCCGCGCGGCGCCGACGGGATCAGCCGCATGGTGGCGGCCGCCCCGCCGGGTTCGGGTATCCTCAGTGCTGGATGCACGACGAGAACTACAAGCGGATCTTCGCCTCCCCGCGCGTGATCGAGGATCTCCTGCGCGGTTTCGTCCCCGGCAACTGGATCGAGGAGGTCGACTTTGCCACTCTGGGGAAACTGTCGACGGAATACATCAGCGACGAACTGCTCAAGCGCCACGGCGACAACGTTTGGCGGATGCGCTTGCGCAGCAACTGGCTGTACCTGTTGTTGCTGGTGGAGTTCCAATCGACCGACGACCCGTTGATGGCGTTGCGGATACTCACCTACACCGGGCTGCTGTACCAGGAGCTGGCGCGCAACGAGCAGCTTGACGCCGATGGCCGGCTGCCCGCGGTGTTGCCGCTGGTGTTGTACAATGGCGACGAGCCATGGCAGTCACCGCTGCAGATGGGGGAGCTGATCGCGCCGGTGGGGCCGCTGCTGGCGCCGTTTCAACCGGCGCAGCGTTACTTCGTACTTGACGAGCGGCGTGTAGCAGCGGACGATTTACCGAGCCGCAACCGGATGAGCGCGGTGGTCGGGTTGGAGCAGAGCCGCTCGCTGAGCGACGTGGCGCGGGTGGCGGAGGAGCTGGCGGCTTGGCTGCCGGACCTGCAGGTGCGGCGGGCGTTCGCGGACTGGATGCGGCAGATCGTGGAGCGGCTGGTGCCGAGCGGGGCGGAGCTGCCGCCGATACGGAAGTTGGAGGACGTGAGTATGACGCTGGTGGAACGAGCGGCCGAATGGTCCAAGGAGTGGCAGAAGGAAGGCCTCGAGCAGGGATTGGAGCAAGGCCTCGAGCAGGGGTTGGAGCAAGGCCTCGAGCAGGGGTTGGAGCAAGGGCTCGAGCAGGGGCTGGAGCAAGGGCTCGAGCAGGGACGCGAGCAGGGGCTTGAGCACGAACGAGCGCTGCTGTGCCGAATGACGGCGGCGCGCTTCGGAGTGGCCACCGCCGAACGCCTGGCCGAGCTGTTGGCGCCCATCACCGACACGGAGCGTCTGGCCGAAGTCGGCGATTGGCTGGTGCAGTGCGGCACCGGCGCCGACTTCCTCGCCCGCGTGGGCGCGGCGCCGGCCGGAGGGGGCGGCGTCGCCGCAGGGAACTCGGACGGCACCTGAGCCAGGTTAGCGTGGCGGCCACATACCGTCGGCGCTGGAATCGGGTTGAGGTTCCTGTTGACCGGAAGCAGGATTGGCGTGCAGTGCGATGTGTCGGTCGTGTCGGGCCACGGCTGCCCGCTGGCCTGCAGCACCCGCGGAACGTGCACGTTTGACCGAACCGACGCTTGCTCCGGACCGCCTCACCGGCCTGGTAGTCTCGACGAGGTGCAACGACGGCCCCGACCTGTTCGCGGCGCTGACGGTGCTGGCCGGCGACTCCGCGGTCCCGGGTACGGATTGACCGGTGGCGGCGGGTAGCTGCAGCCTGTCTGACAGGTTCAGTTGATCGAACGGACAGGGAGCCAGAACATCGGCAAAGATCGCCAACAGAATCAGGATCACGATGACGATCGCGCTGGCGATGCCCAGGGGCTTCTGCCGCCACAACCTGCCGAAGAAATCGGCGAACGGCCCCCGCGCGTCAGTCATACCGCACCCTCGGGTCCAGCCAGGAGTACAGCAGGTCGATCAGGAGATTGAACAGCACCACCACGGTGGCGAAGAACAGGTTGATCCCGGACACCACCGGGATCGAATCGTCTTCTCAGGACCGCTCTGGGCGACATCCCGCAGCTTACACTCGACCATGAACGCACCCATGCCACCATGATACGCGTGGAAAACATGCCCCGCCAACAACGCCCAAGCCGTACCACAGCGACGTTACCTGCGACCAGGCGCACTATCCGTGCGCTATGCGGATAGCGGCAGCGGGCACGGGCGCCGCTTACGAGACCAGTTCTCACGTCAAAGCGATGACGACGCAACGGGACGGCTGGCTCCCGCCCCCGTTCGCGATGGTACTCTAGTAGCCCGACTTGGCGCGATTGTCGGCGCCGAGACGACCCACACCGCCCTTCAGCCGGGGGTCGAGCAGGTCTCTGAGCGCATCGCCGAGCATATTCAGACTGTACACCACGATGGTCAGAGCAAGGCCCGGCCAGATGGCCAGCCATGGCGCCAACTCCATGAACCGGCGCCCGTCGTTGCTCAGCATGCCACCCCAGGTGGCGACATCCGGGGGAAGACCGAAACCGAGGAAGCTCAGCGAAGCCTCGGCCATGATGACGCCGCCAATGGTCACGGTGAAGGTGATGATCATGGGCGCCATGATGTTGGGCAGTACATGGCGGAAGATGGTCCTGGTCGCGCTCGCGCCAAACGCCTCGGCCGCCTGCAGATACATGTTCTCCCTGATGCCGATGACGGCGCTGCGCGCGATGCGCGAGCCACCAATGCCGCCGCTGATGCCCAGCACCAGTATGGTCTGCAGCAGACCCTGGCCGACCAGCGACATCACCGTGATCAAAATCAGGAGCCCCGGGAACGCCATCCAGGCGTCGACGAACCGCTGCACCACCATATCGAGCTTGCCGCCGAAGAATCCGGTGGTCGTGCCGATCAGCAGCGCTACCACCATGTTGATACTGGTTGCTGCCAGGCCGACGACGAGCGAAACGCGCGCCCCGTAGATGATTCGGCTGAGCACGTCTCGCCCCAGTTGGTCGGTACCCAGCAGGTATTTCCCTGACGGCCCGGTGAGCCGGTCCGTCATGTGGGGCTCACTCATCGGAAAGGGCGCCAGGACGTCGGCGAAGATACCGGTGAACAGCAGCAGCAGCACGACGATCCCGCCGAACGCGCCCAGCGGCTTCTCCCGGACCAGCCTCGACAGGAAGTCACCCATAGCGCACCCTGGGATCCAGGTAAGCGTAGGTGAGGTCGATGCCGAGATTGATCACCATCACGGCAGTTGCCAGCATCAGGTTGATGGCAGAGACCAGGTGATACTCCCGCAGGCTGAGCGCGGCCACCAGAAGACGGCCTATGCCGGGCAGGACGAAGATCTGCTCAATGATGACCGAACCACCGATGAGGATGGGCAGCTGAAAGCCGACGAGGGTGACCACCGGGATGAGGGCATTCTTCAAGGCATGCCGCATCACGACCACCCGCTCCCTCAGCCCCTTCGACCAGGCGGTTCTGATATAGTCTTGCCGCAGCACCTCCAACGCCATGGTGCGCGTCATGCGCATTGTGGTTGCGGCCGAGGCCGTCCCCAGAATCAGGCTGGGGATGAGGAACATGCCGAGATTCCCCAGCGGGTCGTCTGCGAAGGTGATCAATTCCATCGGCGGCGACCAGCCCCACCAGATTGCCGGGTATATCATGACCATAATTCCCAGCCAGAAGTTAGGCGTTGCCAGGCCGATGATGGCGACGGAGCGCCCCAGGTAGTCGGCGGCCGTATCCTGGCGAATCGCCGAGTAGATGCCGACGGGCAGGGCTATCAAGAGCCCGATTACGATTGCCATGACACCGAGCTCAAGCGTCACCGGAAGCCGGGGAAGTATCTGCTCGACAACAGGCTCGTCTCCTCTGAGCATCGTGCCCAGGTTTCCCTGAAGTATCTGGCCAATCCAGCGACCATACTGTACGTGTATTGGCGCATCCAGACCGAGGCGGCTCTCAATGGCCGCACGGTCCAGGAAATAGCCGGACGCAGGCCCCATTTCAATGGCCATTGTGTCGATGATGTCACCGGGAATCAGGCGCATGAGCAGGAAGACCACGCTGGCCACAATGAAGAGGGTTGGGATCAGCAGTAGCAGTCTTCTGATTATGTAGGTGCGCAGGTCGGTCTCCTCAGCGAGCGGCGGGCGGCGGTGGGTAGGTTGGGTGGGGGCTCCGGGGGGCCCCCACCCGGTGTGCTTATCTCGTCCCTGTCATCTCTTCCTTGAGGTCTGAGTCGAGCCAGACTCGGGAGAGGTAGAGCCAGAAACTTCCGCCTCCTATGGTCGATTCCCCGTCGTAACCCGCCATCCACGGCTGCCAGAAGATGAAATTTGGCCGCATTGGGCCCCATGTCGTCCACTGCTGCTCGGTGAAGTACGTATCCGCCTCCTTCACCAGCTCCATCATCTCCTCGGTGCTGCCGGCGTTTTCGGCAGCTTCAACCATGGCATCATAGACCGGGTCCTGGACTCCGGGTGTATTCGTCCACACATCGACCGAAGAATGAGCTACGGTCCTGATGGCCCCAAGTGGCGACCAGGCGACGCCTCTTATCCCAATGGTCATACCTCCTTCGTAAGTATGGGTGCTCAAGCGTGGCGCCAGGACGGCCCACTCCATGAGGTCAATCTCGACATCAACGCCAATCTGGGCCCAGTAGTCCACGGACAATTGTGTATAGTCTAGGTTATTGTAAAATGTGAGGGCGGGGGCGAGCCCGATTTTGGTCTTGAAGCCATTGGGATAGCCGGCTTCCGCCAGAAGCTGCTTCGCCCTTTCCGGGTCGTAGGCGTGGTTGTCTTTGATCTGCTGCGGCCACTCCTCAAATGGGGTGTAGAACCCGGGGTGAGCCGGGTTAACAATCCCGTAAGGTGTCGTGTCGCCATGCCCCTCAAACAAGGTGTCGTTGATTGTCTCGAGGTCCAGCGCCAGCTGCATCGCCGTGCGCACCCGGATGTCATCGAAGGGCGGCTTGCGCACATCCATGGCGAATGTCCACGGCATGTTCAGCGTGGTTGTCCACAAGAGTTCGGGGTTGGTCATCTGGAGGGCCTTCGCCTGATCCACAGTAACCGACCACATCCGAGCGATCTTGCCCGTGCGCAGCGCCGCCAACTGTGTGGATGAGTCCGGCATTATGAGCGACTTGACCTCGTCGAGGTAGGGCAGGCGGTTCTCCGGGAACTTCTCGTCGTAGCCCCAGTAGTTGGGGTTCTTGGTGTAGGTTACGGAGCTGTCCTTCACCCAGTCCGTCAGCATGTACGGCCCGGTACCGACCAGATTCCTCCAGTCCTGAGCGTCTCCGTGTTCCTCGATTACCTCTGGCGGATATATAAAGGCGCCATCGTGGCTATTGATGATTGACATAAAAGCACTGAAGTCCCGCTTGGTCAGCTTGAAGACAACCGTGTACTTGTCGGTCGCCTCTATCGATTCAATTGGCGCGGCGGTGAGAACGTGGGCGTACGGGCTCTTCTCGGTGAAGCCGCTGCCCAGACCAAACATGCGGTGGAAGTGGAACACGATATCCTCGGCAACCAGCTCACGCCCGTTCAGCGGGGGCTTGTCCTGCCAGTGAACGCCCTTGCGAATGTGGAAGATATAGGTTGTATCGTCGGGCGTTTCCCAGCTCTCAGCAAGCAGTCCTCTGTGGACAGATAGAGGAGGGTCCAAATTCTTAAAATCCCATTTGTCTCTGGGCGTTGCCCAGTCTGCTATGCCCAGCTTCTCCAGGACTAGGGTAACGAGCTCTCTCGCCCCGGCACCCCACCAGAGGTCTGCGTGCGGACCGAGCGGAGAATTCCAGCCTTGAGCGATACTACCACCGTACTGCGGCGCCACTATCACCTTGCCGGTGGTGGGGTCGGTCACGTACTTCTTGTCGGCGCCCGCTGCCGGCGCCTCCTCCGCCGCTGCCGCCCAGAGGCCGGTTGCGGGCAGGACCAGCACGGACAATACCGCAAGGCATTTTTTTAACAGAACGTATCTCATGAGTCGACTCTCCTCTCGTCGTTGCGAGTCGTTTCCGGGAGCGCTCGTCTCACTGCCGGCCCTTCGCCCACTCCCGTGGCATGCCTGCGCAGTCGCAGGCAACCGGAAAGCGAGGGCGGCAGGTGCTGGCGTGCCGAGCCGAACGCTCCGTTCGGGCACGCTTCGCACTGTTGTTGGTCGGAATTCGTCAAAACGTCCCGGCGCACCTCCTTCGACGTTTGCCAACGCCGACCGCCGGGCGTGTATCGGGACAGGTGTCAGGACGCCACGCGAGCGGTCGGGGAGCAACGGAGTTGATCGGCCGGCAGCGCCGGCGGTGGGTGGTGCGAACAGAGTCCCCGGGGCGGGGACGGGTGCTACGGTCTGTGCGGTTGCGCGAGAGTTTGGAGGTTACGCCCGGCGCCTGGAGGACGAGAGGACGAGAGGACGAGAGGACGAGAGGACGAGAGGACGAGAGGACGATACTTCCGTTACCGCCAATCGTGCAAGCGCTTGGAAGGTTTCTTTACGCGTCATGCGCATCCGAACGAAATCCCGTATCGACAGCGTCGCATGCCTACGGCCAACATTTCAATGGCCCGGCCAAGTTGCCTAGTTGCCTGGTCACGCGAATATCGCATTCATCCGAGTCCCGAGCGGTCACTATAGCACGCGCTCGACACCTGTCAATCACGCAAACCGGCCCAAACGGCCCGATTGCCGAGGTTTTCTCGAACCGGCCGAGTTTGGGAGAAATGCAAGTTAGGCGGTTTCAGGGAACGACATGCGCTGTCCGTCGTGGTGCGCATCAGCCGCATGGTGGCGGCCGCCACGCCGGGTTCGGGTATCCTCGGGGCTGGATGCACGACGAGAACTACAAGCGGATCTTCGCCTTCCCGCGCGTGATCGAGGACCTCCTGCGCGGCTTCGTCCCCGGCTCCTGGCTCGAGGAGGTCGACTTTGCCACCCTGGACAAACTGTCGACCGAGTACATCAGCGACGAGCTGCTCAAGCGCCACGGCGACAACGTGTGGCGGCTGCGCTTGCGCGACAACTGGCTGTACCTGTTGTTGCTGGTGGAGTTCCAATCGACCGACGATCCGTTGATGGCATTGCGGATACACACGTACACCGGGCTGCTGTACCAGGAGCTGGCGCGCAACGACCAGCTGGACTCCGACGGCCGCCTGCCGGCGGTGCTGCCGCTGGTGCTGTACAACGGCGACGAGCGGTGGCAATCGCCGCTGCAGATGGGGGAGCTGATCGCGCCGGTGGGGCCGTGGCTGGCGCCGTATCAACCGGCGCAGCGTTACTTCGTGCTTGACGAGCGGCGCGTACAAGCGGACGATTTACCGAGCCGCAACCGGATGAGCGCGGTGATCGCACTGGAACAGAGCCGCTCACCGCGCGAGGTGGCGCGGGTGGCGGAGGAGCTGGCGGCTTGGCTGCCGGACCCGCTGGTGCGGCGGGCGTTCGCGGACTGGATGCGGCAGATCGTGGAGCGGCTGGTGCCGAGCGGGGCGGAGCTGCCGCCGATACGGAAGTTGGAGGACGTGAGTATGACGCTGGTGGAACGAGCGGCCGAATGGTCCAAGGAGTGGCAGAAGGAAGGCCTCGAGCAGGGGTTGGAGCAAGGGCTCGAGCAGGGGCTTGAGCAGGGACGCGAGCAGGGGCTCGAGCGTGAACGAGCGTTGCTGCGCCGAATGACGGCGTCGCGTTTCGGAGTGGCCACCGCCGAACGCCTGGCGGCGCTGCTGGCGCCCATCACCGACACGGAGCGTCTGGCCGAAGTCGGCGATTGGCTGGTGCAGTGCGACACCGCCGCCGACTTCCTCGCCCGCGTGGACGCGGCGCCGGCCGAAGGGAGCGGCGTCGCCGCAGGGAACTCGGGCGGCACCTGAGCCGGTCGGCGTGTTGGGTCTCGCCTGCTCCGCCTAAAACCGCGGTGAGAGATTGACACGGCGGCGGACGGCGTGCGATCAGAACGGCCATGCATACCCGTACCGGGAACTTTCCCATTGGATTCTACGTCAAGCAGCTCACCTGGAAGCAGGACCTGCTGGCGGTGGCGCGCTGGGCCACCGACAACGGGTTCGCCTTCATCGACCTGGACGAGGACGCCGACCAGACCGCGGCGGCGGTCACCAGCGCCGGCTTCGCGATCGGCTCAGCGGACCTGATCGGACGCGAGCCGTTCACCTCCGCCGACCCCGACACGCGCCGCGCCGGCGTGCGGGAAGCGATCCGTTACATCCGCGCGGCCACCGCCGGCGGCGTGCGCATCTTCAACATCTGCGGTATTCCCGAGGATCCTTCCCTGCCGCGGGCCGAGAACCTCGAACGGTTCATCGCTTCGATGCGCGACCTGGTGCCGGTGTTCGAGGATACCGGTTCGTACCTGGCCATCGAAGGCTGGCCCGGCCCCGGCGCGGTCGCCTCCACCCCGGAGTCGTATCGGGCCGTGCTCGATGGCTGCGGGTCGGTGGCCATCGGCATCAACTACGATCCGTCGCACCTGATCGCCACCGGCATCGACCCGGTGCGATTCGCGCAGGAGTTCGCCGGCCATGTGCTGCACGCGCACGGCAAGGACACCGAGATCTCAGCCGAGGCGCAGTACCAGTATGGCATTCGCCAGCCGCCGCTGGCCGAGCGCGAGCGGTTCGGCGAGAACCACTGGCGCTACACCATTCCCGGCCACGGCGAGATGCGCTGGACGGCGGCGCTGCAGGCACTGCAGGCGGCCGGCTACGGCGGCGGCATCTCCATCGAGCTGGAGGACAAGCACTTCAACGGCAGCGAGGCGGGCGAAAAGGCCGGCCTGCAGGCCGGCGGCGCCTTCCTGGCCTCCGTCTGACCAGCGGGAGTCCTGCACGCGCTCGCGGCGGTGGGTGCCGACCGGAATCCCCGCCACCGTGTGCGTACGCATTGATCGCGGAGCCGTGGCCGGCGGCGCGGCTGGCCGGATGCGGCTGACGGCACGCCGCGGCGGGATGTGCCGCAGCCGACCGCCGTAGCGGGGCCTGCCCTACGCTTCCAGGCGGCTGACGTAGTAGGCCCAGCCGATCCGGCGGCGTTCGTCGCCGCTCAGCTTGGCGGCGTCGGCCTCGGCGCCGTTGCGGCGCAGGAATTCGTCGGCGAGGATGAGTTGGCGCTCCTCTTCCATCTCGCGCCACTGCGTTTCCAGCTCCGTGCGCCGGGTGTCGTCCATGACGCCGATCACGTCCTGGGCACGGCCGAACCACTTGTCCAGGTCGAAGCTGCCATCGCCGGGTGACGACGTCGGCGTCGACGCCGCGTAGCGCCGCTGGTGCGGATCCTGCGGCTGCTGCGGTTTCCGGGAGAACCGCTTGAACACCACCCACACGATGATGAAGCCGATGCACAGCAGAATGATCGTGGTGCGATCCAGTTCCATGTCTAACTCCCTTGCTCCAGTACTTGCCAGAAGGTGTCCGCCGGGTCGTCCCAGCGCTCGCGCAACTCGCGCAGCTCGCCCTGCAGGCGGCGCACATTGTCGCCTTGCCCGGGCTCGGCGGCAAGATTGCGCAACTCGCGCGGGTCGGCGGCGTGGTCGAACAGTTGCGTATGCCGCTCGCCGTCCACCACGTACTCGATCAGCTTGTGGCGCCCGTCGGTCACCGCGCGGTGCAGGTCCAGGTAGGCGAAGTGCAGCCGGTCGCGCACCGCGGCGTCCGGGTCGGCGAGTACCGGCCGCAGGCTGCGCCCCTCCACCGACGGCGGCGCCGCCACGCCCAGCATCTCGCACAACGTGGGATAGATGTCGAGCAGGTAGCACAGCGCCTCGCGCCGCTCGCCCCGTGGGATGCCCGGTCCGGCCATCAGCAGCGGCACGTGCACGCTGTGGTCGTAGGTACTCTGTTTGCCCATCAGGCCGTGCTGGCCGAGCGCCAGCCCGTTGTCGCCGGCGAACACGATGATGGTGTTGTCCAACTCACCGGTGGTGCGCAGCGCGTCGATCACCCGCCCGACCTCGGCGTCCAGGTGGCTGATCATGGCGTAGTACTCGGCGAGATGGCGGCGGATCGCGGCCGGGGTGCGCGGATAGCTTTCCAGCAGCTCGTCACGGCCGCGCCAGCCGATGTCGAACGGATGCTCCGGCAGGAACGCGTCCGGCAGCGGGATGCGGTCCGGGTCGTACATGGTCAGGAACCGCTGCGGCATGGTGCGCGGATCGTGCGGCGCCATGAACGACAGGTAGGCCAGGAACGGCGCACAGCCGTCGCCGCCGGCGCGGGCGCGCGCCCCCGAGCCGGCGCGCCCATGCAGGAACTCGATGGTGGCGTCGGCGAACAGCTCGGACGAGTGGGTGCCGCTGGCCACCTGGTCGAAGCGCTTGCCTTGCATCTCTACCGTGCCGGTGCCGGGGTCGAACGGATGCGGACGCGGCTCGGGATAAGCGCCGGTGGGATCGAAGCGGCACACCGGCACGTTCCAGTGGTCGTCCATGCCGCCGAAGAAGATCCGGTCGCCGTGCGAGAAGCAGCGCGCGTAGGATGCCGGGCCGTTGTGCCACTTGCCGGTGCCGAAGGTGTCGTAGCCGGCGCCGCGCAGCAGCTCCGGCAGCATGACGTGCTCCTCCGGGATCGTCTCGCCCGAGTCCTGCAGGTGGAACAGCGTGCGCCCGGTCATCAGCATGGCGCGGCTCGGCATGCACACCGCCGCCACCGTGCCGCCCATGATGCAGGCGCGCGTGAACGCCGTGCCCTCGCGCACCAGCCAGTCCAGGTTGGGGGTATGGATGTCCGGGTTGCCGAGGGCGCGGATGGTGTCGAAGCGCTGGTCGTCGGCAAAGAAGATCAGCACGTTCGGGGGTCGGGAGGCCATATCTGATGCCCCGCTAACCGGTCGCCGGCCACACCGGGCGCAGCGTCGACACGCGCGCCTGCCGCAAGCGGGCGCCGCCGCCGGCGGCGAAGAAGCGCACCGGATCGGCGCCCGGCGCCAGCACGATGCCGCCGGCCAGCATCACCCGGCCCCCGTCGGCGAACACCTCCACCGACGCGCGGTCGACCAGCACGCGCAGGTCGACGCTGTCCAGGCCGGCTGCGATCTGCGCGCCATACGAGCCGTTGTACAGGCCGCCGGTGCGGCGGTCGTACCACACGTTGACGCCGCGCACCGCGATGCCGGCGGCATCGGCGCCGCCCAGCTCGATGGTCGCCTCCACGTCGAGCAGCTCGCCCGCCACCTCCGCGTGCACGCCGGTGCCGTCGGCCAGCGCCCGGTCCGAGGCCTGCCAGCTCGCCGCGCGCAGCGCCTCCAACTCGCGGATCGGGGCGGTGGTCAGCACCACGTCGCCGCCGTGGCGGCGCAGGTGCAGGGTGTGCGGCACGCTCATGAACTGCGAGAACGGCATGCCGGGCAGCGGCTGGCGCATCCAGCCCATCATGATGCGCCGCCCGTCGCCGGCGGGCAGGTCGCTGAACGTCTGCGCGGCGTAGTGCGCGCCGACCGGTTGCAGACGCTTCGGCCCGCCCTCCGGCGTGAACGTGCGGCCGTCGAAGCTGCCGGTGAGGTAGGTGGTGTTGGCGCCCCAGAACACCCAGCGCTCGTCGCCGGGGTCGTCGTCCACCGCCAGCGGGAAGAAGTCCGGCACCTCCGTGCACTGCGGCAGGTCGAGGTCGCAGGTCTTCTCCCAGTGGATCAGGTCGGGCGACGCGTACAGGGCGTACTCGGTGCGGTGCAGGTAGAGCGCCATGATCCAGCGCCCGGTCGGGGCATGCCAGATCACCTTGGGGTCGCGGTTGGAGGGCGCCTCCTGCGGCAGCACCGGGTTGCCGTCATACTTCTGCCAGGTGGCGCCGCCATCGGCGCTGAACGCCAGGCACTGGGTGAAGTCTTCCGGCGTCTTTCCGGCCGCGGTGTACAGCAGCACGATCGGCGGGTGGGAACCGCTGCCCAGGCCGGAGGTGTTGTCGCGGTCGACCACCGCGCAGCCGGTGAACATGGTGCCGAACTCGTCCGGATAGAGCTCCACCGGCCCTTCACGCCAGTGCAGCATGTCGCTGCTGGTCGCGTGACCCCAGTGCATGTTGCCCCACTCTGTGCCGTACGGGTTGTGCTGGTAGAACAGGTGAAAGGTGCCGTCGTAGTGGACCAGTCCGTTCGGATCGTTCAGCCAGCCGCGCCGCGACGAGAAGTGGAACTGCGGGCGCAGCGGCTCCCCGTACCGCTCGGCGGTCCCCGGCGGCTCGGCGGCGACGTGCACCCCCTCCAGGGACGCCGCGCCCTCGTACTCCACCCTCAACGTCGCGCCCAGGTGCGCTCCGAAGTCGCTGAATACGTCGTAGTCGCTGGCGGCGTCGTCGCCGAGCTCGATGTCGAACTCGCGCACCTCGCCACCTGCGGCGGCTACCCGCATGCGGCCACTCACCGGGCCGCGGCGCACGGGCAGGATCAGGTAGGGGTGATCGAGTGTAATTTCCCTGTGTTTCATGTTTGCTCCTCTCGGATTATCACGTCGCTCATCAGGCTGAATCCGGCAAGATTGACCTGGTGACTGTTGAAGCGTGCCGCGGCCGGACGTTTGGCCTTCGACGGGCGCGTTTTCACGTCGCTCATCATGCTCCACAGCGTGCGGTTGACCTGGCTGCCGGGCGGAACGGCCACCTGCACGTCGCCCATCACGGAGCAGATGCGCAAGTCGTACACCCCAGGCGGCGCCGCGCTCAGGTCGATGCGGGTATTGCCCATGACGTTGATCACGAAGCTCGGGACATCGCCTGCCTCGTGGACTTCCATCTCCCGGTCGCCCATCACGGTAACCGCGGCACCGGCCGCGGCCACCGCCCCGGTCGCCCGTGGTTCGCGTACGCCGTCGCCCGGAAAGTCGGCGACCACGGCCTCCAGCTCGCCGATGGTGGTGGCCAGCTCGGCGGCCCGCACCCGGCGCTCGTACTCGGCCAGCTCCAGGTTGTCGTCGGCAAAGGCGTCCGCCAGCTTCTGCAACACCTGCCGCCTGAGCTTCGGCACGCCGTACGCGGTCGGCTTGCCGCCATCGTCGTCAGGCTCGGCCGGCACGGTCGCTCGGTCATCGATCACGGCGATCCACCACGTTCCCAGTGTACCGATACTCGCCCCGCCTGCCGACCGGGCGTGATTCTGGTGATTCTCGTTGCGCTGTCCGGCAGATCAGCGATCGCCGGCGGTTACCCCCGCCCGGCGCTTACCCGCCCTGCGCTGCTCAGCGATGCGCTGTTCAAGAGGTCCGCGCGGCGGCGCTTGCAACGAGCGCATGCAACGCACCATGTTTCTGCCGGACGCGATGCACGACGAGAACTACAAGCGCATTTTCGCTTTCCCCCGTGTGCAGGTGCGGCGGGCGTTTGCGGACTGGATGCGGCAGATCGTGGAGCGGCTGGTGCCGCGCGGGGTGGAGTTGCCGCCGATACGGAAGTTGGAGGACGTGAGCATGACGTTGGTAGAACGAGCGGCCGAGTGGCCCAAGGAGTGGCTGAAGGAAGGCCTTGAGCAGGGCCTTGAGCAGGGCCTTGAGCAGGGCCTCGAGCAGGGCCTCGAGCAGGGTCTTGAGCGGGGTCTTGAGCGGGGTCTTGAGCAGGGTCTTGAGCAGGGCCTTGAGCAGGGCCTTGAGCGGGGCCTTGAGCGCGGCCTCGAACAAGGACTCCAGGCCGAACGGGCGCTGCTGTGCCGAATGGCGGCGTCGCGCTACGGCGCGGACACCGCCGCCCGTCTGGCAGAGCTGCTGGCACCGATTACCGACACCGAGCGTCTGGCCGACATCGGCGATTGGCTGGTGCAATGCGACACCAGCGCCGACTTCCTGGCCCGCGTGGGCGCGGCGCCGGCCGGAGGGAGCGGCGTCGCCGCAGGGAACTCGGACGGGACCTGAGCCAGTTTGGCGCGTGGACGTACCGCCGGTGTGTGCACCACCGACCCGGCCGCTGACCACTTCCGTCGCGGACCGAACCCGCGGCGGATCCGTCGACACCCTGCCGGCCGTTTCGTTCGTTGCCAGGCATAGACCGGCTTAGCACAGGTTTGGATCGACTTGGCGGCGTCGGCGCCGAGACGCCCGCCGGCGCCTGAGGACGGCTGAAGCCGCGTCCGGTCAGGCGGGAGGGTGGCGGAGCAGGGCGAGCAGTTCGGCGGGGTCGAGGCGGGCGGGGGTGTCGCCGGCTTCGAGCAGGCGGTCGGCGAGGTCGCGCTTGTGATGGTGCAGGTCGACGATCTGTTCCTCGATGGTGCCCTTGGTGACCAGCCGGTAGATGGTGACCGGGCGGGTCTGGCCGATGCGGTGGGCGCGGTCGGACGCCTGGTCCTCCACCGCCGGGTTCCACCACGGGTCCATGTGGATGACGTAGTCGGCGGCGGTCAGGTTCAACCCCACCCCGCCGGCGGTCAGCGAGATCAGGAACACGTCGCCCTGCCCGGCCTGGAACGCGGCGATGCGCTCGCGCCGGGCGCCGACCGCGGTGCTGCCGTCCAGGTACTGGTAGCCGATCCCCTCCTTGCGCAGCCAGGTCTCGATCAGCTTCAGGTGGCTCACGAACTGCGAGAACACCAGCACCTTGTGGCGGTTGGCGAGCAGCTCGGCCAGGGTCTCCCCGAACACCGCCAGCTTGGAGCTCGCCGGCGCCCCCTCCGGGCGCACCAGCGCCGGGTTGCAGCAGGCGCGGCGCAGCCGCGTCAGGTGCGCCAGGATCTCCAGCCGGCCATCGCCGCCGGCGGGCGGCCCGGCCGCCGCCAGCGCCTCCAGGTCCTCCATGGCGCGGCGGCGCAGCGCCTCGTAGAACGACGCCTCCGCCGGCGACATCTCCACGTGCAGGGTGATCTCGGTGCGCGCGGGCAGGTCGTCGAGCACCTCGCTCTTCAGGCGGCGCAGGATGAACGGCGCCACCAGCCGGCGCAGCCGCGTCCGCGCCTGCACGGCGCCGTCCGTGTTGCCCTCGGCGGCGCGCGCGAAGTTGCGGCTGAACTGCTGCGCGGATCCCAGCAGGCCGGGGTTGATGAAGCTGAACAGGGAGTGCAGATCGGACACGTGGTTCTGGATCGGGGTGCCGGTGGTGACGGCACGAAAGTCCGCCCGCAGCGCGCGAGCGGCGCGGGCGCGCTTGGTGTTCCGGTTCTTGATCGCCTGCGCTTCATCGAGCACTGCGCTGTGCCACCTCACGGAGGCCAGCCGCTCCGCGTCCAGGTGCAACAGCGTATAGGTGGTCACGACCAGGTCGAACGGACCCGGCTCGCCGGCGAGTAGCGCTGCCCGGTCCGGCCCCACGTAAGGCACCGCGTTCAGCGTCGGCGCGAAGCGGCGCGCCTCGTCGAGCCAGTTGGCCACCACGGAGGTGGGCGCCACCACCAGCGCCGGGCCCCCGGCGGCGCGCTCCAGCAGCAGCGCCAGCACCTGCACCGTCTTGCCCAGACCCATGTCGTCGGCCAGACAGGCGCCCGCGCCCCAGCGGCTGAGGCGGGCCAGCCAGCCGAAGCCTACCTCCTGGTAGGGCCGCAGTTCCGCCTGCAGGGTGCTCGGCACCTCCGGCTCGAACTCCCGCGCCTCGCGCAGCCGCCGCTCAAGGTCGCGCCATTGCCGGTCGGCGCCGAGTTGCGCCTGGTCGATCAACTCCTCCAGGGCAACCGCGGCCACCGGCGCCACGCGCACCGCTCCACCGGCCGCCGGACTCGACACGGCCTGCAGATCCTCCAACTGGCGGCGGAACGACTCGGTAAGCGCCACGAACTCGCCGGCACCGAGCTCCAGGAAGCGCGAACCGGGGTTGGCGTCGAGGGCGGCGAACAACTGCTTCAGGTCGACGGTGCGCTGCGGATCAATGCGCAACTCGGCGGATGCCTGCAGCCAGTCCTCGACGGTCTTGATGCGCAACCGCAGCTTGCCGCTGTCCGCGCGCGTCACGATCCGGAACCGCTCGCCCTGCGGCCACAGGCAGCGCGCGCCGGCGGCGTCGAGTTGCTCCAGCAGCTCCAGCGCGTCGGCGGCCTCCGGCAATTCCACCGACCACAACCCCGGCACGCCGGCCGCGAGCCGCGGGCACGCCTCCAGCAGGCGCTCGGCGGCGGCACGCTCGGCGGCCGGGTCGCGGCGCGCCTGCACCGCCTCGCCGGCGAGCTGAGCGAACACCAGCGTACCGCCGGCGCCCGGCATGAAGCGCGTTTCCGACCCGCCGATCGGTTCCACCACCACCTCGGCGCTCACCCCGCCGCGGTACGGCTCCAGCCGCACCCGCGGCTCCGGGTCGGCCTCCACCTGGCGCGCCGAGCCGGCGCCGCCCTCCACGCCGCCGTGAATGCGGACCACCGCCACCAGCGCCGACACCGCCTCCAGCAGCCGCGCGCGGGCACCGGCCGGCAGGTCCAAGCCGCCAGGTGGAATGATGGTCCGCAGACGCCGGTGCGCGTCGGTGAGGCGGATCACCTCGCAGCGTCGCGCATCGGCCATCCAGGCGTGGAAGCGGTCATCCTCCCAGTAGTCGGGCGCCAGCATCGCGCGCAGCCCGGTGGCGGTTTGCTCGATCAGCAGTTCCGGCTCGGCGCGCACGACCTCCACCGGGTCACCGGCCTCGTCGACCACGTGCGGGTGACCGGCCAGCTCGAACAGCAGCGCCTCGACCGGTACCGGCTTGCCCGCTCCCGCGCCGTGCCGCACCGCCGCCGCCGCCGCCGCGCGATCCTGTGCGTGCGGAAACTTGGCGGTGTCCGCCGCCGTGGCAAGCCAGCGCAGCGTGCGCGCGCGGCCCTTTGACCAGGTACCGCTGCGGTAGCCGCGCTGCTCGCGCGGCGTCACCGCCAGGTAGTCGCCGATGTCGACCAAGTCCCACACCAGCCGAATCTGGCCCTCGCGCGCGCTACCCTTCTCTCGCCGCGGCGGCGAGGTGCTGGTATCGTAGGCGAACTGCTCCAGAGCCTTGAGGCCGTACTCCCACTCCGCCACCGGCCCCGGAACCAGCGTGGTGAGCGTGCGCGTACCGAGTTGCCCGTGCATCGCCGCCGCCTGCCGTCCGGCCGCCGCGTACGACTTTCCGTCACGCGGGTCGAGCGGCGCGCCGGCGCAGCCGACTATCGCCAGGAACTCCGCCAACGCCCAGGAGAAGCCATAGCTGGCGAGCTGCCCGACGTAGTAGCCGAGCGTCCGCGCCGTACCCGGAGGCACGTACGGCACGGAGCCGCGGCCGAGCTTGGACCAGCAGCACGCCCACCCGTCGAGCAGCGCATTCAGGCACGATCCCCCCGCGCCGACGTCGATTTCGCGGACGGCCGCGGCACCGGCGCGCAGTTCTGCCGCGTACGCCACCGCTGACACGATCGGCTCCGCAATCCGCTGCCGCTGGCCCGTCGTCAACAGCGCATCGAGCCGGCTACGGGCCGCCGGTGTGTCGGCACGCACCAGGGAGAGCAGCGACAGCGCGAACGGCACCGAATCCGGAAACGCGGTCCGCTTCCTGGTGCCCTCCTTTTCGATCGCGATCGCGTTCTCGATCGCCTGCAGCGCCGTGTCGTCGTCGCCGCGCAGCATCGCCACCAGGCCGCCCGCCGCGGTGCGGCCGACCCGCGCCCGCTTGCTGCCCTGCTCGGCCTCCGTCAGTTGATCGAAGGTGGTCTCGACTTCGCCGAAACGCCCCTGCAGCACCCGGATCAGGGCGATGTCCGCGGCGTACGGTTCCAGGTCGCGGGCGTAATCGCGGCAGGCGGCGATCACCGGGTCGGGAGCGGCGGCCAGGTTGACCGCCTCGCTCAGGCAGCCGCGCAGCGCCATCTCCCGGAACCGTTCGGGCAACGAGTCCAGCAGCACGAGTGCCCCCGGCTGTGCCAGGAACGCCCAGTTCTCCGGCTTGATCTTTGCTGACACGAGGTCGAATCGCCCGGTTACGGTGGCGTAGCGGAGCCGGGCGGTATCGCGTTGCGCCTGCTGCTCCCATAAGTGCCAGTAGTAGGTGTTGCGCTCCGCCTGAAAGGCAGCCCAAAGGCGCTCCAGCAGGTCCACCCGCCGTGCCTCCAGGGTCAGCCACGGCGCCCAAGCCTGCGCCGCCACAACGTGGTCCATTGCGCGCAGCCCGAACAGCACACCGCGCCGCTGCAGGGCGCCGCACGCCTGCTCCACCACCGCAACCGTAACGTGCCGCTTGTGGATGCGCACGTCCGCGTTGCGCAGCATGCGCGCCAACTCACGCGCCTCGTACGGCACCGGGCTCACCACGCCGGCGGCCAGCGCGGTCAGCCGCTCCTCGGTCGAAAGGGCGTCGAATGCCGCCCGCAAGTCGACCGGCTCGGCTCTCGGAAAGTTCAGCGGCACGTCCGGCTACCGCTTCACCCGGCGACGGCGGGCACTACAGGATCTGGCTGAGGAACAGCTTGGTGCGGTCGGACTGCGGGTTGTTGAAGAACTCGCCGGGGGTGTTCTGCTCGATGATCTGGCCCTGGTCCATCAGCATCACGCGATCGGCGACCTGGGAGGCGAAACCCATCTCGTGGGTCACTACCAGCATGGTCATGCCCGACTGCGCGACGTCGATCATCACGTCGAGCACCTCCTTGATCATCTCGGGGTCGAGCGCCGACGTGGGCTCGTCGAACAGCATGATCTTGGGCCGCTTGCACAGTGACCGGGCAATGGCGACGCGCTGCTGCTGGCCGCCGGAGAGCTGGCCCGGATACTTGTGCGCCTGCTCCGGGATCTTCACCCGCTCCAGGAACTCCATCGCCTGCTGCTCGGCGTCGGCGCGCGCCATCTTGCGTACCCAGATCGGCGCCAGCGTGCAGTTCTCCAGCACCGTCAGGTGCGGGAACAGGTTGAACTGCTGGAACACCATGCCGATCTCGCTGCGAATGGCGTCGATGTTCTTCAACTCGTTGGTCAACTCGGTACCTTCGACCACGATCGAGCCGCGCTGGTGCTCCTCGAGCCGGTTGATGCAGCGAATCAGCGTGGACTTGCCCGATCCCGACGGCCCGCAGATCACGATGCGCTCCTGCCGCTCCACCTCCAGGTCGATGTCGCGCAGGACATGCAGCGTGCCGAACCACTTGTTGAGGCCGGTGATGCGGATGATCGGCTCGGTGGCGGTGGTATTTCCTGACATGCGGTGCTCCGTTCAGCTCACTCCGGCCGCCGTCAGCGCCGGGTCGTGTCCAGCCGCTTCTCAAGGTTGATCGAGTAGCGCGACATCGAAAAGCAGATCACGAAGAAGAACAGCGCGGCGATCAGGAAGGTCTCGTGATCGACCTTGCCGATCCAATCCGGGTTGGTCTGCAGCAGCCGCGCCTGGCCGAGAATGTCGAACAGTCCGATGGTCACCACCAGCGTGGTGTCCTTGAACAGGCCGATGAAGGTATTGACGATGCCGGGGATGGCGATCTTGAGCGCCTGCGGCAGGATCACCAGGCGCATCATCTTCCAGTAGCTCAACCCCATCGCCTGCGCCGCCTCGTACTGGCCGTCGGGAATCGCCTGCAGGCCGCCGCGGATCACCTCCGCCATGTAGGCCGACGAAAACGCGGTGATCATCACCATCACGCGCACGAGTTGGTCGAGCCCGACGCCCGGCGGCAGGAACAGTTCCAGGATGATGACCGCCACGAACAGCAGCGTGATCAGCGGCACGCCGCGGATCACCTCGATGAATCCGATGGAAGCGAATCGAACCACCGGCAGACGCGAGCGCCTCCCCAGGGCGAGCAGGATGCCGATCGGCAGCGACAACACGATACCGGCGAGTCCCGCCGTCAGGTTGAGCATGAATCCGCCGAACTGATCGGTGGAGATGCCGTGGAACCCGAACAGGTTGCCGACGACCTTGCCGTTGTCGTCATGCACCGGCAGCCCGCCGACCAGCAGGAAGACCGCGATGAACACGTACGCGATCGAGAACCGGCGGCCGTAACGGGCGTAGGGCAGCTTGTCGAACAGGATGTACGCTACCGCGGGAATAAGCAGGATCACGGCAACATTGACCCGCCAGTATGAGTCGGCGGGGTAGAAACCGTACAGGAATTGGGCAATGCGCTGGTCGATCCACGCCCAGCACGCGCCCGCTCCGGTGCATTCCTCGCCGGTGACGCCGCTGAAGTCGGCTTCGAACAGCGCCCAGCCCAGCAGGGGTGGCACGATGCGCCACAGCACCAGCACAGCGGCGATGGTCAGAATGGTGTTGAACCAGCTCGCAAACAGGTTGGCGCGCAGCCAGCCCAGCAAGCCCACGGTGGTGACCGGTGCCGGGCGGCCCGGCACCAGATCCTCCCGATTACGATAGAATGCGCGGCCCCCGGACGTCTGCCCGGCAGATTCGGACCCGTTCACCGTTCCAGATTCCTTCACCGTTACCGCCGCCCCGTCGCTCGCTACGCGCTCACCGGCCAACCAGCGCGATGCGGCGATTGTACCAGTTCATGAACGCCGAGGTCAGCAGGCTCAGCGACAGGTAGGCGGCCATGAAGATCGAGATTACCTCCAACGCCTGGCCGCTCTGGTTCAGCACGGTATTGCCGATGGAGACCAGATCCTGGTAACCGATCGCCACTGCCAGCGAAGAGTTCTTGGTCAGGTTCAGGTACTGACTGGTGAGCGGGGGGACAATGGCGCGCAGCGCCTGGGGCAGGATGACCTTGCGCAGGGTGAGACCCGGCGGCAACCCGAGCGAGCCGGCCGCCTCGGTCTGTCCCTTGCTGACCGACAGGATGCCGGCACGCACGATCTCGGAGATGAACGCGCCGGTATAGGTGGCGAGGGCCAACCACAGGGCGAACAGCTCCGGCGTGAGGTTGAAGCCGCCCTGCAGGTTGAATCTCCCCATCACGGGCGCTTCCATGCCGATCGGCCGCCCGAGAATGAAGAACAGCGCCAGCGGCAGGCCGACGATCAGCGCGAGCCCGGTCCAGCCGGCGCGGAATTTCTCTCCCGTCGCGTCCTGGCGCGCCCTGGCCCAGCGAACGAGGATTACGGTCGCCACGACGGCGGCTACCAGCGCCAGCAGGATGACGATCGCGCCCTCGCCGAACACCGGGGCGGGCAGGCGCACGCCACGGTTGTTGAGGTAGATGGTATCCGCGATGGAGATGCTGTCGCGCACCCTCGGCAGCGCCAGGATGATCACCCACCAGAAGATGATCTGCAGCAGCAAGGGCACGTTGCGGGTGAACTCGACGTACACCGTCACCATGCGGCTGACCAGGTAGTTGCTCGACAGGCGCAGGATGCCGGCCAGGAAGCCGACAGCGGTGGCCGTGACGACGCCGAGCGCCGCTACCAGGATCGTGTTCAAGCCGCCGACGATGAGCGCGCGGCCGTACGTGGCGGTAGAGTCGTAGGCGATCAGCCGCTGGTTGATGTCGAAGGACGCCGTATCGAACAGAAAGCCATAGCCCGCGGACAGCCCCGCCGTCTGCAGGTTGGCGATCGTGTTCGAAACGACAAATGCAATCAGCAGCGCCGCCCCCAGCACCAGCAGGAGCTGCAGGGCGACGCCACGCGGAGAACCGCTCATGCGCGCGGTCCTCCGCGGCTCGACGGCCTATCGGAACGGCGGTGCGTAAAGAATGCCTCCGTCCGTGTACAGCGCGTTCAACCCGCGCTGCAGGCCAAGCTTGGTGTCCGGGCCGATGTACCGGTCGAAGATCTCGGCGTAGTTGCCTTCCGCCGCGATTGCGCGCACGGCCCACTGGGCATCGAGCCCGAGCATTTCGCCGTAGCTGCCCTCGCTGCCGAGCATGCGGTTGATCTCCGGGTGGTCGGTTCCGGCCGCCAACCGCTCCACGTTGCCCTGGGACACGCCCAGCTCCTCGGCGATGATCAGCGCGTTCAGCACCCAGCGTGCAACGTCCGCCCATTGGTCGTCACCATGACGTACCAGCGGCCCGAGCGGTTCCTTGGAGACGATCTCCGGGTACACGATGTGTGCATCGGGGTCGTCGAAGGTCGCCTTGGTGGCGGCCAGGCCGGAGGCGTCCGTGGTGTACACGTCGCAGCGCTCGGCCTCGTACGCGGCGCGCGCCTCGGCGTTGGTCTCGATCGGCACCGGCT
Source organism: Spirochaetaceae bacterium (assembly GCA_028821475.1). GTDB lineage: Bacteria > Spirochaetota > Spirochaetia > SZUA-6 > Bin103 > Bin103. The sequence continues at coordinate 6,878 of JAPPGB010000168.1, read as the reverse complement.
CGTAGGACATGTTGTTGCTGCGGAAGAAGTCCGCCAGGTTGAGCTCGGTGGTGGTGCCGGTCTGGATGCAGACCGAAGCGCCGTCCAGTTCCGTGGCGCTCATCACACCGAGCGCCCTGCGGCCGATGAAGCCCTGGCCGTCGTAGTAGTTCACGCCCACGAAGGTCAGCCCGAGATCGACGTCGCGGGACAGGGTCCAGGTGGTGTTGCGGGCCAATACGTCGATCTCACCGGACTGCAGCGCCGGGAAGCGGTTCGCACCGGTCAGGTTGACGAACTGGATCGCAGTCGGGTCACCGAGTACGGCGGCGGCCAGCGCGCGGCAGTACGCCACGTCAAACCCGATCCAGTTGCCGTCGTCGTCGGTTTGCGCAAAACCCGGCAGACCGGTGTTGATGCCGCACTTCAGAACGCCCGCGGACTGCACGTCCTCCAGCGTACCGGCATGGGCGGTCACGCCGACCATCGCGATGGCGAGGGCAATCAGGGCACCCTTCGCCCAGCTTTGGATTCTCATGTTCTCCTCCTTGGAGACAAGGTATTGCGGGGCCACGGCGGCATACCGCCTACCGACCGCGCTACCACTATTCTATGTCTTCCGTTACCGCCTGACAACACGAAAACGACGCCCGAAACCTGACCGTTCATTCGGGCTGCACGGACTCGCCGTCGACGCACCAGCGGTGCGGGCGGTTGCTCATTTCAGGAAACCCGAGGCGGGTGCACAGATCCACGTAGCTGCTGCGCACCACGCCGCGCCAGACGAGATCCTCCAGTTCCTCGGCCAGCGGCACGTCCTGGCGCAGCGTGGTAAGCAGGCGGTACAGGCGCACGTCCTGGTCGGCGGTACGCAGTTTGTCGGCCAGCCGCTGCTTGCCGCGCACCTCCACCTCCCACTGCGCCGCGTCGCGCGGAATCTCGTCCACCGTGCCGTAGAATGACAACGCGGCGGCGGCCGACTTGCTGCCCCAGGCCGGCACTCCCGGTATGCCGTCGGCGCTGTCTCCCACCAGCGCGAGATAGTCGGGGATCGACGCCGGCGGCACGCCGAACTTGGCGTAAACGCCCGCCTCGTCGAGCGTCGTGTCCCGCATCCGGTTGCGGGTCACGACCCGTTCGCCGTGCACCACCTGGGCGAGATCCTTGTCGGGAGAGCAGATGACGATCTGCTCGAGGTCGGGATGATCGCGCCAGCGCACGGCCGCGGTGGCAAGCGCATCGTCGGCCTCGAACTCGATCATCGGCCACGCCACGATGCCGAGGCTGCGCACCGCCTCCTCGGCTTCTTCGAACTGCTGCAGCAGGTCCGCCGGCACGCCGGCGCTCGACTTGTAACCGGGGTACAGGTCGTTGCGAAACGACTCGATCACGTGATCGAACGCCACCGCGATCAGGTCCACCGATTCGCGGCGCAGCAGGGCGAGCAGGGATGCCACCAGTCCGCGCACCGCCCCCGTGGGCGAAGCGGACATGCCGTCCGCGGCGTGGTTGCGGCGGTGGGCGTAGTAGGCGCGGAACAGCTCGAAGGTCCCGTCAACGAGATATAACCTCATGCAGAAAAAAGTTACGACTCTGGCTGAGGTGGGAGTTCGTCCGTTTCGGGACGCGGCACGGCCTGCCAGTAACCGCTCGGATCGCCGCCGCGGGCAATGATTGCGCGCGGCTCCGCCACGTCGCCGCCGTACCGCACGTCGGGCGGCATGTAGCGCACGGTCAGACCGCAGCGCCGGCGACCGGAGTTGTTGGGCAGCGATCCGTGCAGCAGCATGTCGGTGTGCAGGGAGAGCTGGCCGGCACGCATTTCCACCGCCACCGGCTGGCCGAACCGCTCCGGGTCGTGGACGTGCTCGTTCAGCACGCCGTTCTCCTCGTCGGTGACGTATTCGAACGGTATCACGCCGCGGTGGTGACTGCCCGGGAAGAGCTGCATCGCGCCGTTGGCCCGGTCCACGTCGTCGATCGCGATCCAGGCAGTTACCACCTTGCTCGGGGTGATCCCCCAGAACTGCGCGTCCTGGTGCCAGTACACCGTCTTGCTGTCGGTGGGATTCTTGGAAAAGTAGTGGGTCATGATGCAGATGATGTCGGGCCCCACCAGGTCCTCGACGTAGTCCAGCATGCGCGGATGGCAAACCAGGTCGTAGAGGCCGCGGCAGTGCGTGTGCCAGCCGTTGACCGCGTAGTTGTCGCGGCCCGCCTCGGCGGCCATCGCCAGCAGGCGGTCGAAGTAGGCGCGCTGAGCCGTCGTTTCCGCCTCGTCGAACAGGTCGAGCGGAAAGATATAGCCCCGGTCGTTGAACTGAGCGACTTGCGCCGGGGTGAGATGGCGCGGGCGCCGATTGTGAATGGGGAAGAAGCGCAATTCACGCGCCATGCCCGGATGGGCGTCGAGTACAGGCATCTCAGGTATTCTTAAACCGCTGCCGCGCGGGGTTCAAGCTAGCGTGCGCGAAACCGCCGATCGCCGAGCCCGCCGCCGTCAGGCCCGTTGCGCCACGATCAGGCCGTCGCGGATCGGCACCAGGGTGGCTACCCAGGCGTCGTCGGTGGTGATCATGCGGGTAAACTCGCGCACCCCTTCCAGGTCGGCGCCGCCGGCCTGCGGATCGTAGATGCGCCCGCGCAGCAGCATGTTGTCGATGATCAGCACGCCGCCGGGACGCAGCTTGGCGGCAATGACCGGCAGCGCCGCCGGATAACCGTCCTTGTCGATGTCGTTGAAGATCAGGTCGTAGCTGCCGTCCGGCTCGCCGCGCAACGCCTGCACCGCCTCGCTGACGTGGTAGCGTACCAGGTCGCCGTATCCGAGCGCCGCCAGGTGGCCGCGGGCGCGGGACGACAGTTCCTCGTCCCACACCACGTGGTGCACCACGCCGCCGCCGTTGTCCTGCACCGCACGGCAGAACCAGGCGGTGGAGTAGCCGTATCCGGAGCCGAGTTCGAACACGCGGCGTGCGCCGATCAGGCGCGCGATCAGGTAGCACATGTTGCCGGAGGCGGGGCCGACGATCGGGAAGCGGTTTTCCCGGCCCCACCGTTCCATGGCCTGCAACTCCGGGTGGCGCTCCGGAACCAGGCCGTCGAGGTACTCGCCAAGCTGCGGGGAAAGGGGTAGAGAGGGCTCTGCCATGAGTCGGCAGCGTGGACCGTCCGGGGCGGCGATGGCAAGGGGCCGCGGCCAAACGTACCGGAGGTGCGGTCAGCGGGCGAGATCGGCGATCACCGGAGCATGGTCGCTGGCGATCATTCCGGCCTGCTTCTTGCGGTAGTCGCGGTCCACGCGCACCGCGCCGGCGCGCTCGGCCAGCGCCTCGCCGGCGAGCAGGAAGTCGATGCGCAGGCCCTGGTTCTTGTGGAAGCTGCCGGCACGGTAGTCCCACCACGAATAGCGCCGGTCGGTGGGGTTGCAGCGCCGGAACAGGTCGACCAGTCCCAGGTCCAGGAGCGCCGCAAAACGCTCGCGTTCCGCCGCCGTGTGGAAGATGGCGCCCTCCGCCGCGTCCTCGTGCCACGTGTCCAGCGGTCCCGGGCAGAGGTTGAAGTCGCCGCCGATCAGCACCGTTCCCGGTCCGGCCAACGCCGCCCGCGCGTACTGCACCAGCCCGTCCAGGAACGCCAGCTTGTGAGTGAACTCGGGGTGGGTCACGGTGCGTCCGTTGGGGACGTACACCGACGTGCAGGACAGCAGGCCAATCCCGTCGGCGTGCATCTCGGCGCACACCAGTCGGGCGCCGTGCTGCACCAGGCCCGGCAGGTCGCGGGTCACCACCCGCGCGTCGCCGACGCGCTCCGAGCGGGTCAGGATCGCGACGCCGTTCCAGCTCTTCTGGCCGTGCACCACGGCCCGGTAGCCGACCTCGCTCAGCTCGGCGTGCGGAAAGCGGTCCGCGGTCTGCTTCAACTCCTGCAGCATCACCAGGTCGGGCTGCCGGGCGCGCAGCCAGTGCTGCAGGAATGCCAGCCGCGCCTGCATGCCGTTGATGTTCCAGGTAGCTATCGTCATCTTCCGCTCCCCGACGCCGCCGCCATCGTCTGCCGGCGCACCAGCTCCGCATAAAGGTCGCCGTGCGCCATCAGCTCGGCGTGCGTGCCGCGCTCCACTATGGCGCCATCGGCAACCACGAAGATGATGTCGGCGTTGCGAATGGTGGCCAGCCGGTGCGCGATCACGAACGCCGTGCGCCCGGCGAGCAGGCGCTGCAGGGCACGCTGGATGATCGACTCGGTGATCGAGTCGATGCTCGAGGTGGCCTCGTCCATGATCAGGATGCGTGGATCGGTGAGGATGGCCCGCGCCACCGAAACGAGTTGCCGCTGGCCGACCGACAGGTTGCGGCCGCCCTCGGTCACCGCCGTGTCGTAGCCGTCCGGCAGGCCGGCCACGAACGGCTCCAGGCCGACCGCCGCACCCGCTTCCTCGACCGCCGCCGCGTCCGCCTCCGGCAGCCCGAACGCGATGTTGTCGCGGATCGTGCCGGCGAACAGGAACGGCTCCTGCGGCACCAGCGCCAAGTGGCGGCGCAGGTCCTCCTGGGCGAGGTTGCGCACGTCGTGGCCGTCCAGCAGCACGGCACCCTCGCCGACGTCATAGAAGCGCGCTATCAGGCTGGCGATGGTGGTCTTGCCGGCGCCGGTGGGGCCGACCAGGGCCGCGGTCTGCCCCGCCTCGACGCGCAGGTCCACTCCGGTCAGCACCGGCACCCCGGGCCGGTAGGAGAAGCTGACGCCGCTCAGCTCGACCCGCCCCCTGAGCCACGGCCGCCACGGATCGGGCGCCGCGCGGGCATCCCTGTCATCCTGCACCGCCGGAACAGTGTCGAGCAGGCGCATTACGTTGTCCGCGCCCGCCATCGCCGACTGCATGGTGGCGTAGAGCTGGCTCAACTCCTGAATCGGCTGAAAGAAGCGGCTGGCGTAGGCCAGGAATGCCACCACCACGCCCAGGGTCAGCGCGCCGCGCGCCACCGCGATGCTCCCGAACAGCAGAATTGCCGCGGTCGCCACCATCGCCAGCAATTCCACGCTGGGCATGAAGGTAAAGGTCAACGAAGCAGCCGCTACGTGGCCGTCGCGGTTCATCTCGTTCACCTCGCGGAAGCGGCGCCGGGCAATGCGCTGCTGTGCGAACGCCTGGATCACCCCCATCCCGGAGATCGCCTCCGCCAGGTTGCCCACCAGCCCCGCGACCCGTTCGCGGGTGATGCGGAAGGCGCGCCGCGCGCGCAGCGAGAACACCCAGGTGGCCAGCAGCATCAGCGGCGCCACCGCGAAAGTGACCAGGGCGAGCTGCAGGTCGAAGCTCAGCATCGCCACCACGATGCCGGCCAGCAGCAGGGCGTCCCCGGCGATCGCCACCAGGCCCTGCGACAGCGCCTCGTTGATCACCGCGACATCGCCGATCACGTGCGAGATGGTGACGCCGACGATGTGCCGGTCGTGGTAGCTCACGCTGAGCCGCTGCAGGTGGCGGAACAGATCGGCGCGCAGGTTGGCGAGCACGCGCTGCCCGACCCAGGACAGAAGATAGCGCTGCAGCGCGGACAGCGCGTAGATGCCGGCGAAAGCGGCCGCCATCGCGGCGGTGAGCAGGAGCAGCCCCACCACGTCGCCGTCGGCGATCGGCCCGTCGATGGCGATCTTGATGAGATAGGGGGCCAGCAGGGCCAGGCCGGTGGACCCGATCATGCAGCCGAACGCCGCGGCCATGCGCGGCAGGTGCGGGCGCAGGTACGGCGCCATGCGCAACAGTGCTCCGGCCGACCCACCCTTGCGCTGCGCCCCGAAGGCGCGCAACGTCGAGCCGGGGCCGCCGGAGAAACCGCTCCCGGAGAAGCTGCCGCCCGACATGCTGCCGCCGGACATGCTGCCGCCGAACGCCGAACTCACGGTGCCTGACCCGGCGAGGCGCTGCCTGCCAACGGGCGTCCATCGGCTGCCGTCCCGCCATCCGGTCCGGTCCCCTCCCGCTGCAGTTGCTCGGCGCAGATGGCCCGGTAGGTCGGGGAAGCGGCGAGCAGCTCATCGTGGCCGCCCTGCGCGGTGATGCGCCCGTCGTCGAGCACCACCACCACGTCGGCCAGTTCCAGGGTACTCAGGCGTTGCGCGATGATGAACGAGGTGCGTCCGGCCAGCAGCCGCCGCAAGGCGTCGTGAATCAGTTCCTCGGTGTGCGCGTCGACGCTGGAGGTGGCGTCGTCGAGGACCAGGATGCGCGGCTCCACCAGAATGGCCCGCGCAATGGCGATGCGCTGCCGCTGGCCGCCGGACAAGGTCACGCCGCGCTCACCCACCATGGTGTCGTAGCCCTCGTCCAGACTCACCACGTGGTCGTGGATGCACGCCGCTTGCGCCGCCGCGTGCACCTCGGCGTCGGTGGCGTCGGGAGCACCGAAGGCGATGTTGTCGCGAATGCTGGCGGCGAACAGCACCGGATCCTGCATTACCACCCCGATCTGCGAACGCAGCGATGCGATGCTTACCTCGCGCACGTCGATGCCGTCCACCCGCACGCTGCCCGCCTGCGGGTCGTACAGGCGCAGCACCAGTCCGGCCAGGGTGGTCTTGCCTGCACCGGTCGCCCCGAGCAGCGCCACGATGGTGCCCGCCGGCACGTCCAGGTCCACCTCGCGCAACGCCCACCTGCCGGCATCTCCGGTCGCGCCGCCGAAAGCCGCGTCGGCGCCGGAATCCGCGCCCGCGCCGGACGCCGTGCCGGCGTCGGAAGCCGCGCCGTTGCCGGTGCCGGTGCCGGCGCGGGGGGGGGCGCCCGCGGCGGGGGCGGCGGCCCCCGCGGGGGCCGCCCCCGCCCCGCCGGGGCCGCCCCCCGGGGGGGGGGGCCGCGGCCACCCCCCCCCCCCGGGGGGCGGCCCCCCCCACCC
>JAPPGB010000167.1 GCA_028821475.1 Spirochaetaceae bacterium | reverse complement strand
CCGCACTGCTGGCCGCGCCCGCCCGCGGCCCGGACGCCGCCGTCGCCGCGGTCGCCGGCGATACCGGAATCGAACTGTCCGGCGCGCAACAGGCGGCGGCCGCGCGCCTGCTGCGCAGCAAGGTGGGCGTGCTCACCGGCGGCCCCGGCACCGGCAAGACCACCCTGGTACGCTGGATAGCGGGCAGCTTCCGCCGCGTCGGGGCACGCGTGGCGCTGGCCGCCCCGACCGGGCGCGCCGCCAAGCGGCTGGAGGAGTCGACCGGCCAGCCGGCCAGCACCATCCACCGTCTGCTGGAGTTCAGCCCGCGCGACGGCACCTTTAGCCGCACCCGCGAACACCCGCTGGCCACCGACCTGGTCGTGGTGGACGAGGCGTCGATGGTCGACGTGGTGCTGCTCGCCGCACTGCTCGACGCCGTCCCCGACCGCTGCCGCGTGCTGTTCGTGGGCGACGCCGATCAGCTTCCGTCGGTCGGCGCCGGCGCGGTGCTGGCGGACCTCGCGCTGGTGGCGGCGATACCCACGGTACGCCTCGCGGAGGTGTTCCGGCAGTCGGCGGCCAGCCAGATCGTGCGCACCGCGCACGCCATCAACCGCGGCGAGTTCGAGCCCGCCGCACCGTCCGACGCCGGCGGCGACTTCTACTTCATCGCGCGGCGCGAGCCGGAGCAGGTGGCCGACACGCTCGAACGCGTGGTCACCACCCGTATTCCGCGCCGCTTCGACCTCGACCCGCGCTCCGACATCCAGGTGCTGTCGCCGATGAACCGCGGCCCGCTCGGCACCGCGCAATTGAATGCCCGGCTGCGCGAACGTCTCAACCCGGCCCGCGCTTCCGCGCCCGCCTCGGCGCCCGCCTCCGCGGCCGGTTCGGAAGCGGGTAGCGGCGACGGCGCCCGGCTGCGCACCGGCGACCGCGTGCTGCAGACCCGCAACAACTATCAGCTCGAGGTGTTCAACGGCGACATCGGCCGCGTGATCGACGTGGACGCCGACGCCGGCGCGGTGCGGGTCGACTTCGCCGGCCGCCACGTGGAGTACGGCGGGCCAGACCGCGACGACCTGGTGCTCGCTTATGCGATATCGATCCACCGCTCGCAGGGCAGCGAGTTCCCGGCCGTGGTGATCCCGGTGCACACGCAGCACTTCGTCATGCTGCGCCGCAACCTGCTGTACACGGCGGTGACCCGCGGCAAGCGGCTGGTGGTGCTGGTCGGCAGCGAGATGGCGGTCTCCATCGCGGTGCGCCGCGGCGGCGAACGCCGGCGTCACTCCGCGCTCGCCGAACGCGTCGCCGCCGCGGCCGGCGCGCGATGACCGGAACGGCGGACGCCGGCCGGGGGGGCTCCGTCGCCGGAGGCGCTCACGGCGGGGCCGGCGAACCGCGTGTACAGCCCACCGACGCCTCGGCGTTGGCGCCTGACCTCGCGTCCTGGTCGGCGATCGGCCTCGGCACCTGGGCAATGGGCGGCAAGGGCTGGCGCTACTCCTGGGGGCGCCAGGACGATGCCCAGTCCGAGGCCACCATCGTGCGCGCCGTGGAGCTGGGCATCGACTGGATCGACACGGCTCCCGTGTACGGGGTCGGGCACGCCGAGGTGGTGGTCGGGCGCACGCTCGCCGCCCACGGCCTGCGCCCGCGGGTGCGGGTGGCGAGCAAGTGCGGCTTTCTGTGGCAGCCCGGCAGCCGGCGGCCCTATCCGCGGCTGACCGCGGCGAGCGTGTTCGGCGAGGTGGAGGCCAGCCTGCGCCGCCTGCGCACCGACCGCATCGACCTGTACCAGATCCACTGGCCCGGCCCCGACTGCGACATCGACGCCGCCTGGGAGTCGATCGGGCGCCTCATCGAGCAGGGCAAGGTGGTCGCCGGCGGCGTATGCAACCTGGCCGCCGACGACCTGCAGCGCCTGCATTCCGCGCGTCCGGTGGCGACCCTGCAGCTTCCCTACCACCTGCTCGACCGCGCCGCCGAGGCGGAACTGCTGCCGCGCTGCGCCGCGCTCGGGGTGGCGGCCCTGGCCTACAGCCCGCTGGCGTCCGGCATCCTCACCGAGGCGTTCGACGCCCGCCGCCGGCGCCGCCTGCCCGGCGACGACTGGCGCGCGCACGCCGCCGCCTTCAACGAACCGCTCCTGGCGCGCCACCTGCGGGCGTCCGCCGCGCTGCGCACGCTGGCCGCCGAGCGCGGCGTGCGTGCCGAACAGCTCGCCATCGCCTGGGCGGCAGGCCACCCGGCCGTGCGCGGCGTCATCGTGGGCGCCCGCTCACCGCACCAGGCCGAGCACGCGGCGGCCGCCGCCGGCCTGAGCGTCGACGGCGCAGCGCGCCGCCTGCTCGCCGCTGCGGTGGAGCACGCAGCGCGCGTACCCGGCGGCCGCCCGGCGCAGTGAGGGCGGCGCAGGACGGCGGCGACGATGCGCTCGCCGTGGTGCCGGCCGTCTTCGATGAAACACGCTGCCGGCGACGTTTGCCGGCGAGTAGCGCGCCGCATACGAACAGCCCCGGCACCGCGGTCTCCAAGGTGGCCGGATCATGCTCCGGCACCCGCGGTTGCCGGGTCGCTGCCAACGCCGGAACAGCACGGCGTCGCAAGCCGCTCGCGCCCGCCGGGGCCGCGCACCACGATGGCGTCCGGCTCCACGGCCTCCACCGACGTGTTGAAACGCGCCTCGATGGCGCCGTCGGCGATGCGGTTCTCCAGTTCCGGCCGTACCCAGTACTTGACCCCGCGGCGCAACTCGGCGGAGCGGTGAACCAGCGTCACCAGGGCGCCGGCGCGCTGCCGGTCGAAAGCGGTCTCCACGGCCGAGTTGCCGCCTCCCACGACCGCCACCCGCCGGCCATAATAGGGGTGCCCGTCATGGAAGCAGTGCGAGCACTTGGGCAGGTCCTCACCCGGAATGCCGAGCCGGACCGGCGCGTCGAAGAAGCCGGTCGCCACCGCCACGGTGTGCGCCGCGAGCGCGCAGGGCGCGGCGTGCTGCCGGACCGTCACGGCGAAGCCCGCCGGGCCGGCGGGACGGGCGCCGGCCGCGGACCGGTCCGCTCCGTCAGCGCGCCCGAAGCCGGCACGGCGGCGCTCGACGACGCCGCGGTGGAACGGTTCCGGCGCCGCGTGTGCTGGCACGGCCGGCGCCACTACCGCGTTCTGCCGTGGCGCGATACGCGCGACCCGTACGCCATCCTGGTGTCGGAGGTGATGCTGCAGCAGACCCAGGTGACGCGCGCGCTCGACCACTACGCACGCTTCCTGGCGCGCTTCCCGGACCCCGCCGCCCTGGCCGCGGCGCCGCTGTCCGCGGTCCTGGAACGCTGGACCGGCCTTGGCTACAACCGCCGGGCGCTGGCGCTGCAGCGCGCCGCCGGCGCCGTGGTGAGCGAGCACGGCGGCCTGCTGCCGGCCGACCGCGACGCACTGCTGCGCCTGCCGGGGGTGGGCCCGGCCACCGCCGGCGCCGTGCTCGCGTTCGCCTTCTCGCAACCGGCGGTGTTCATCGAGACCAACATCCGACGCCTGTTCCTGCACCAGTTCTTCCCCGCCGCCGACAACGTACCGGATGCCGCCCTGCTGCCGCTGGTGGCGCGCACCCTCGACCGCCGGCGGCCGCGGCACTGGTACTACGCGCTGATGGACTGGGGCGCGGTGCTCGGCCGGCGCCCCGGCAACCCGAACCGGCGCAGCGCCCACTACAGCCGGCAGGAACCGTTCGCCGGGTCGCGGCGCGAGCTGCGCGGGCGCGTGCTGCGCCTGCTCACCGACCGCCGCTGCCTGCCGCTCGCCGAGTTGCAGGAGCGCTGCGCCGACGAACGGCTCGCCGCGGTGGTGGCCGACCTGGCCGCCGAGCAGTTCCTGACCCACACCGGCGCCCTGGTCTGCATCGCCGGGCACCGCGCCCCCCCGGCCACCCGACAATCCATTTATCTACCATGAGTTACACCGCAATCACTCAGACCGGGTGCGAGGCTTCGACGGCGTCAGGAAGGTGCCGCGCCGCGGGGCACGCCGGCGGCATGGCGCGACCCATTTTCCCGCGTCACCGATGGAACGAATCAAGTTGACTGCCGATAATACAAGTGATACGGTTGATACCCCTGCCGCATCAGGTGCTTATGATACCGGCAGCTATGGCAGGAAGGAGCAAGATGCGCGCCTACGGGGCCATAAACCTCAGGCAGGTGCCAATACGGCTGCGCGACCAGTTTCATGCAGTCTGCGCGCTACGCGGCACCTCAATGACTCGACGGCTCATTCAGCTTATCGAGGCTGACGTGGAACGCGCCATCGACGAGGGTACCTACCTGCCGGTTCCCGTGCGCGGACCGGACGCGGCGACCGCGCAGGCGGGCGCGGACGCCGCCGCCGTGCAGCGCGAGCTCTTTCCGGAACACGCAACGCCGGAACAGCAGTAAGGGACCATGCAGCGAAGACAAAAGCCACAGGGCCACAGGGGGTACATGAGTAGATGAGCCAGATGGTCATCAAGCGAACGGGCGAGGTCGTCGATTTCGACGGCGGCCGGATCCGTGTCGCTATATCCAAGGCGATTCGGGCTACCGCACCCCCCGACCAATGGGACTCGCTCGAGAACGGCACCCTGAGCGCGGTGGTGGCGGCCGTGGTGGGCGAAATCGACACCCGCTTCACCGAGCTCTATCCCAACGTCGAGAACATCCAGGACATCGTCGAGAAGCACCTGGTCAAGAACGGCCTGTACGAAATCGCCAAGGCATACATCCTGTACCGGGCCGAGCGCCAGCAGGCACGCGAGCAGCACAAGGACCAGGTCGCCGAGCAGTCGCTGCTCGGCAAGCTCACCGTGCGCGCCCGCGACGGGCGCATGTTGCTGTTCGACATCGCCCGGCTGACACGCACCATCCGCGCCGCGGCGCAGGGCACCGCCGGCGTCGGCGGCGTCGCGCTCGACGCCGCGATCGCCGTCGACGAGGTGGCGCGCGAGACGATCCGCAATATCTACGACGGCATCTCGAGCGCCGAGGTCGAAAAGGCGCTGCTGCTCGCGAGCGCATCCTTCATCGAGCGCGACCCCTCCTACAGCCGGCTCGCCGCGCGCCTGTTCCTGCGCCGTATCTACAAGGAGGTGATCGGCTCCCCGTTGGCCGCCGAGAACCTCGACACCGACTACCGGGACGCGTTCCGCGACGGCATCCGCCGCGGCGTCGAGGCCGGCACGTTCGACGCAAGGCTGCTCGACTACGACTTCGAGCGTCTCGCCGGCGCCCTGCGCCCGGAACGCGACGACCTGTTCCTGTACATGGGCGTGCAGACGCTGTACGAACGCTACTTCACCCGCGTGGAGGGCGCGGTCATCGAAACGCCGCAAGCGTTCTGGATGCGTGTCGCCATGGGCATCGCCGTGCCCGAGCAGGACCGCGAGGCGCAGGCGATTCGCTTCTACGAGCTGATCTCGAGCCTGCGCTTCGTACCCTCCACGCCGACCCTGTTTCACGCCGGCACCAATCACCCGCAGCTCAGCTCCTGCTACCTGACCACGGTCGGCGACGACCTCGGCAGCATTTTCAAGGCGTTCTCCGACAATGCACAGCTTTCCAAGTGGTCGGGCGGGCTCGGCAACGACTGGAGCAACATCCGCGCCACCGGCGCCGCCATCCGCAGCACCGGCGTGGAGAGCCAGGGCGTGGTGCCGTTCCTGAAGATCGCCAGCGACGTGACGTTGGCCATCAACCGCAGCGGCAAGCGCCGCGGCGCTACCTGCGCCTACCTGGAGACCTGGCACCTCGACATCGAGGACTTCCTGGACCTGCGCCGCAACACCGGCGACGAACGGCGCCGCACGCACGACATGAACACCGCCAACTGGATTCCCGACCTGTTCATGAAACGCGTACTCGCCGACCGGGAGTGGACGCTGTTCTCGCCCGACGAGACTCCCGATCTGCACTCCCTCTACGGCCGCAGGTTCGAACAGCGCTACCTCCACTACGAGGAGCTCGCGCGCGCCGGCAAGCTGCGCCGCCACCGCACGCTGCCGGCCGTCAAGCTGTGGCGCAAGATGCTCAGCATGCTGTTCGAGACCGGTCACCCGTGGATCACCTTCAAGGACCCGTGCAATATCCGCAGCCCGCAGGACCACGCCGGGGTGGTAAACAGCTCCAACCTGTGCACGGAGATCACGCTCAACACCTCGGCCACCGAGACCGCCGTGTGCAACCTCGGCTCCGTGAACCTGGAGAAGCACGTCACCTCCGGCGGGGTGGACGAGGCGTTGCTCGCCGACACGGTAACGGTCGCGATGCGCATGCTCGACAACGTGATCGACATCAACTTCTACCCCACCGAGGAGGCGAAGAACTCCAATCTGCGCCATCGCCCGGTCGGCCTCGGGCTGATGGGCCTGCAGGACGCGCTGTTCAAGCTCGACCTGGCGTACGAGGATCCCGCCACCATGACCGTGGTCGACCGCATGATGGAGTCGATCTCCTACCACGCCATTCTCGGCTCCTCGCGGCTCGCCGCCGAACGCGGCACCTATGCCAGCTACCGCGGCTCCAAGTGGGACCGCGGCGTGCTGCCGCACGACACCCTGGCCCTGCTGGAGGAGGAGCGCGGCATGGCGCTGGCGGTGGACGCCGGCGGCGCGCTCGACTGGACGCCGGTCCGTGAGCACGTGGCGCGCCACGGCATGCGCAACTCCAACACCATGGCGATCGCTCCGACCGCGACCATATCCAACATCGCCGGCTGCTTCCCGAGCTTCGAGCCGCCCTACAAGAACATCTACGTAAAGAGCAACATCAGCGGCGAGTTCACCGTGATCAATCCCTACCTGGTCGAGGACCTGCGCGCGGCCGGTCACTGGAACCGGGAAACCGCGGACCAACTGAAGTTCCATGACGGCAGCCTGCAGGAGATGCGCGACCTGTCCCCCCATCTGCGCCGCAAGTACAAGGTGGCGTTCGAGATCGATCCGCTGTGGTACCTGCGGCTGGCGGCGGTGCGCGGCAAGTGGCTGGACCAGAGCCAGTCGCTCAACGTGTTCATGCAGGGCACGTCGGGCCGCCTGCTGTCGGACATCTACCAGTTTGCCTGGAAGCTCGGCCTGAAGACCACCTACTACCTGCGCGCCATGGCCGCCACGCAAGTGGAGAAGGCCACCTTGGGCTCCGCATACGGAAACACGCAGCGGCGCGCCACCGCCACCGCGGCCGCCAACGGCGCCGCCGGCAGCCGCGCAGGGGCCCCGGCCGTGCCCGCGGCCGCCAACGGCATGGCCACCGCGGCCGCGCCGGCCATGGACGCCGCGAGTGCCGCCGGCTCACCGGCCAACCAGGCGCCGGCGGCGCGCGACGACACCCCGGCGCCCGCGCCGGCGTGCCTGCTCGACGACGAGTCGTGCGAGGTGTGTCAGTAACCCATGCCGATCATCGGCGCTTCCGCCACCGACCCGAACAAGATTCTCCCGCTCACCTACCCGTGGGCGCGCGAGTTCTACAAGAACGGCGTGGCCAACAACTGGGTTCCGGAAGAAGTGTCGATGCAGAAGGACGTCGAGCAGTGGAAGGCGCCGGACGTGCTGAGCGGCACCGAGCGGCGCCTGATCCTGTGGAACCTCGGCTTCTTCTCCACCGCCGAGTCGCTGACCGCCAACAACATCGTGCTCGCGGTGTACCGCCACGTCACCAACCCGGAATGCCGCCAGTACCTGCTGCGGCAGGCGTTCGAGGAGGCGATTCACACCGACACCTTCATCTACTGCAGCGATTCGCTCGGCCTCGATCCCGACCGCATCTACACCATGTACCACACCATCCCGAGCATCCGCGAGAAGGACCAGTTCGTGATCGAGATCACGAAGTCGATTTTCGATCCGTCGTTCGACCTGATTTCGCCCGCCGCCGCCGACCGCACCGTCAACGTGCAGCGCTTCCTGCGTGACCTGATCGGCTACTACGTGATCATGGAGGGCGTGTTCTTCTACGCCGGGTTCGCCATGATGCTCGCGCTCAAACGGCAGGGCAAGATGGTCGGCATCGGGGAGCAGTTCGAGTTCATCATGCGCGACGAGAGCGTGCACCTGGCGTTCGGCTGTGAACTGATCAACACCATCAAGCAGGAGTATCCGGCCGCCTGGTCCGCCGAGCTGCAGGCGGAGGTCGTGGGCCTGGTGCGGCGCGGCGTGGAATTCGAGCAGGCGTACGCCCACGACGCCTGCCCCGACGGGCTGCTCGGCATCAACGCCGTGCAGTTCGCCCGCTACGTCGAGTACGTCGCCGACCGCAGGCTCGAGCGTATCGGCCTGCAGCGCCAGTACGAGACCGAGAACCCGTTCCCGTGGATGGGGCACACCATGGACCTGAACAAGGAAAAGAATTTTTTCGAGACCCGGGTGACCGAGTACCAGCCCGCCGGCGCCCTCGACTGGGATTAGCCACGATGCAAGCGATACAAGTCTCTGCGCCCGGAGGACCCGAGGTCCTCCGCATCACCGACCTACCCGTACCCGAACCGGGTGCGCACGAAGTCCGCGTCAGAATCGAAGCGGCGGGTGTCAACTTCATCGACATCTACCAGCGCACCGGTCTCTACCCCGTCGCCACCCCTTTCACTCCCGGTATGGAGGGTGCCGGAGTGATCGATGCCGTCGGCAGCGGCGTCACCACCGTGCCGCCCGGCGCGCGCGTCGCCTACGCCATGACCGCCGGCGCCTACGCCGAGTATGCCGTGGTACCGGCGCGCGCGGTGGTGGTGCTGCCCGACACGCTGTCCACCAGGCTGGCGGCGGCGGTGTTCCTGCAGGGCCTTACCGCCCACTACCTGGTCACCGACACCGCGCCGCTGGAGGCCGGCTCCACGGCGCTGGTGCACGCGGCCGCCGGCGGCGTCGGCCGCCTCCTGGTGCAGGCCGCGCGGCGCCGCGGCGCCACCGTGCTGGCAACCTGCTCCACGCCGGAGAAGGCCGCCATGGTGCGCGCGCTCGGCGCCCACCACGTGCTCGATTACGGCGACGTACCCGAGCAGGCGCGCCGCCTCACCGGCGGCGCCGGCGTCGACGTGGTGTACGACTCGGTGGGGCAGGCCACCTTCGCCGGCTCGCTGGCGGCGCTGCGCCGGCGCGGCGTGCTGGTGAGCTACGGCCAGTCGAGCGGACCGGTGACCGGCTTCGAGCCGGCGATGCTGTCGCAGGGCGGCTCGCTGTATCTCACCCGCCCGACCCTGGCCGACTACATCGCCGAGCGAAGCGAACTGGCGGCGCGCAGCGCCGAGCTGTTCTCCTGGGTTGCCGCCGGCGACTTGGACGTGCTGATCCACCGCGAGTATCCGCTCGCCGAGGCGGCCGCCGCGCACGCCGCGCTGGCCGGCCGCTCCACCACCGGCAAGCTGCTGCTGATCCCCTGAGAGGAGTCCCCGCGAGTGGCGCCCGAGGCCGGGCCGAACAGGTAGGCGTGCAGTTCGGGAGGTGGGGAGGTGTCGGCCGCGGCGCCGTCCGGGGCCGGGTGGAACCCCCGGTCTGAGCCGGGTTGCTGCGGAAAGGACTTGAACCTTCACGGGCTAAACGCCCACTAGCCCCTCAAGCTAGCGTGTCTACCAATTCCACCACCGCAGCGGACGGGGCAAGTTGCCCCATTGCGCTCCCATCTGTCAACAACGATCCTGCGCGTGTTTACGCGTGTCACCCATGTGCATGGCGCGCGCCCCTTGCGAAGGCGCGGTGCATCCGGTACGGTCCTGCCTCTATTTCGTACCCTCGCACACTGCGGAGCCGATCATGGACGATACCGACCATCTGCACGGACGCTCGCTGCTCACGCTGAGCGACTTTTCTCCCGACGACGTTCGCCTGCTGCTCGCCCTCGCCCGGCGCGCCAAGGCGGATCGGCGCGCCGGCGCGGTACACCGCCGATTCGCCGGCATGAGCCTGGCGCTGCTGTACGAGAAGCCCTCCACCCGCACCCGCTGCGCGTTCGACACCGCGTTCGGGGAAGAGGGCGGCCACACCGTGTTCCTCGGCGCCGACGACATCCACCTCGGCGCCAAGGAGTCGCTCGAGGACACCGCGCGCATCCTCGGCCGCATGTTCGACGCCATCCAGTTCCGCGGCTACGAGCAGGCCACGGTGGAAGCGCTCGCGCGCCTGTCCGGCGTGCCGGTGTACAACGGCCTCACCGATACGCGCCACCCCACCCAGGTGCTCGCCGACCTGATGACCCTGGAAGAGCACTGCGGCCGCCTCGCCGGGCGCAAGCTGGCGTACGTCGGCGACTGCCGCAACAACATCGCGAGCTCGCTGATGATCGGCTGCAGCCTGACCGGGGTGCACTTCACCGCCGTCGGCCCCGCCGAGCTCGCGCCCCCCGACGCCTTGCGCCGGCAGTGCGCGCCGTTCGCCGGCGCCAGCGGCGCGCGCATCGAGTGCGGTCCCGACACCGCGCTGGTGGCCGGCGCCGACGCCGTGTACACCGACGTGTGGGTGTCGATGGGAGAGGAGGAACAGTCCGCCGAACGCCGCGCCCTGCTGGCCCCCTACCAGGTAGACGCCGATCTGCTCGCCCGCACCGGCAACCCCGGCTGCGTGTTCATGCACGATCTGCCGGCGGTGAAGGGCAACGAAGTTACCGAAGAGGTATTCGAAGGCCCGGCCTCGGTGGTGTGGGAACAGGCCGAGAACCGCAAGCACACCGCCCGGGCGCTCCTGCTGGCCACGCTTGCCCGCGCCGGCGGGCGCGGCTCCACCGATCGGTAGCCCGTGGTGGAACCGGACGTCGCACCGGCGGCGGCGAGCACGCCCGGCTGACAAGGCGCGACGAACGCGCATATCGTGTAGCGGTGAGCGAGGACCATCTCGGGCGCGTGGCGCCCGCGCTGCGCGCCGCCGGCATCGACGGCTGGCTGTTCTATAACGTCTATCACCGCGACCACGTCGCCGACGCGATCCTCGGGGTGCCGGCCAACGCCATGAACACCCGCCCCTGGGCAGCGCTGGTCGCCGCCGACGGCACCGTGTCGCGCATCGTGCACGCCATCGAGGCGGGCGTGCTCGGCCATCTGCCGGGGCCGGTGGCCACCTACGCGTCGCGCGGCGAGTTCGTGGCCTGCCTGCGCGCCGCCTGTGCGCGCCGCACCCCGGTGGCGATCAACTACTCGGCCACCATTCCCGCCCTGTCCCTGGTCGACCACGGCCTGGTGGCCCTGCTGCGCCAACTCGCCATCCCCACGCTGCCGGCGGAGACGCTGATTCAGCGTGTCCTCGGCGTGCTCACCGCGGCCGGCCGCGCCAGCCACGATCGCGCGGCGGTGCTGGTGCGCGGGGTGCTCGACGACGCCTGGCAACGCCTGGCCGAACGGATACGCGGCCGCGCGGCGGTCAGCGAGGGCGAGGTGCGCGACTGGATCGCCGCTGCGTTCGCGCGCCACGGGCTGATCACCGAGGAGGCGCCCCTGGTCGCGGCCGGCACGCACAGCAACGACCCGCACTACCAGCCGGCCGGCGCCGGTGCGGCGATCGCGCCCGACCAGGTGGTGCAGTTCGACCTGTGGGCCCGCGAACCGGGCGCCGACGGCGTTTACGCCGACATTTCGTGGGTGGCCTACACCGGACGCGCGGTGCCGGAGCCGGTGGCGCGGACCTTCGCCGCGCTGTGCGCCGCCCGCGACGGCGCCGTGGCGTTCATTCGCGAACGCCTCGCCGCGACGCAGCCGGTCAGCGGCGCGGATGTGGACCGCCACACGCGCGCCATTCTCGACCGCCACCGCCTGCTGCCGTGGGTGCGCCACCGCACCGGCCACGCCATCGACACCCGGCTGCACGGCATCGGCGTCAATCTCGACGCCGTCGAGTTCCCTGACCCGCGCTTGTTGCTGCACGGCTCCTGCTTCTCGATCGAGCCCGGCGTGTACCGGCCCGAGTACGGGCTGCGCACCGAGATCAACGCCTACGTACACGGGCGCGAACTGGTGGTGTCCGGAGGTGCGCCGCAGCGAGAGGTGCTGCACCTGTGACGAACGCCACCCCGCGGCAGGTGCTGGATGCACTGCGTGCCGCCGAGTCGCTGGTGGTGCTGGGCCACGAAGAGCCGGATGGCGACTGTGTCGCGTCGCAGTTGGCACTGGCCGAGTTCCTGAGCAGCCTCGGCAAGCGCGTCGGGGTCTACTCGGCCGGGCCGTTCAACCGGTACGAAATTCGTTCTTACGCGCCGCGCTTCCGCCCGGCCATCGAGGCGGAAACGTTGCGCCGCAACCCGCTCGCGGTGTTGCTCGACTGCGCCTCGCCCGAGCGTACCGGTTCGCTGGCCGGGCAACTGGCGGGGTTGCGCTCGGTGGTGATCGACCACCATCCGCCCGGCCCGCCGGGCAGCCCCGACGCCGCTTTCGGCGACCTCCGCCTGGTCGATCCGACGGCGCCCGCCACCGCCTGCCTCGTGCAGCTCATCCTGGAGTCGAGCGGCACCGCGGTGCGCACCGATCTTGCCGAGCTGCTGCTGCTCGGCCTCTGCACGGACACCGGTTTCTTCTGCCACGTCGCGGCCGGCAACACCACCGCGTTCGAGGCCGCCGCCCGCCTGGTGGCCAGTGGCGCGAGCCCGCGCGCCACCCACCAGAGCATCTACGGCGGGCGCAGCTTTGCCCACCGCCGCCTGCTCGGCACCCTGCTGCTGCGTACCGAACGGTTCCACGGCGGCCGGGTGCTGTTTACCTATCAGTCGCTCGCCGATCTGCGCGAACTCGGCGAGGGTCCGGCCGGACAGGACGAGCTCTACCAGTTGTTGCGTACGGTGGACGGCAGCGACGTGCTCGCCTTCGTCCGCGAGCGGCGCGAGGGGGAGTGCTCGGTGAGTCTGCGCTCCGCGCCGAGCGTCGATGTCGCGGCGGTGGCACGCCACTTCGGCGGCGGCGGACACCGGCAGGCGGCCGGGTTCACCTGGACCGGCAACGTGCACACGTTGCGCCCCCGGCTGATCAGCCGCCTCGCTCCGCAGAGTAAATCAGGGTAAATCTCCAGCCGTTCGAGCCCCTCCGCGCGCCGGTTCGCATCCCGTTCTGGCATGACGCTTGCTCCCAGGCGGGAACGGAGGTATCGACATGCTGGAGTTTCCCGCCGGGTTCTGCAACGAACGGGTATTCGCCGCTCAGCGGTCGCGCCGGCTGCGGCGCGCCATGGTAAGCAAGTTGGCCGCTTACGCCTATCAATTCCCGCACAGCACGGTGGCGTGCCTGGACGAGGATGTACCGGGCGACTTCTACCTGTACTGCTACGACAAGCTGGAACTGGTAATCGATCGGTTCGAGGATCGCGGCATTCCGTTCGAACACTACTGCAATTCGGTGCTGCGCTGGCAACTGCGCAGCTATCTCCGAGATCGCAAGTATCTCGATCAGCGGTTGAAGGTCGCACTGTACAACCTGGCGTGGGAAAGCAAGGAGTCCATGGCCCGCTGGCAACGCTCGTTCGATCCCGCCGGCGGCGCGGCACGTACGGAACCGTCGCAGCCGCCGGCCGCGGCCGGCCCCGAGTCCCCGGCGCGCGAGCCGGCGTTGCGGCTGGCCGATCAGGCGGGCACGTTCCGCGCGGGCGCAACGCCTTCGCGGCGGCGCGCGCGGACGCGCCGCTTCCGGTTGCCCGAGGACCCCTTCCAGAAGCGCATATTGTACGTACTGTTGAAAACCGCCGACCTGCTCGACGACCGGCAGTTCGCCGCCCTCGTCGATGCCACCGGCTGCCATCCCGACAGCCTGCACCCGCTGTTCAGCCGGTTGGGCCGCCTCCGGGAGCCCGCGTACCGGCGCCGGCAAATGCTGCGCGACCGCCGCAACCGGGCATTCACGGCGGTGCACCTGTGCGTGGTGCGTGCGAGAATGGAACCCGACCCGCGCCTCCGCGGGCGGCTGCTGAGGCGTGCGGCGCGCTGCCGCCACACGGTCGCGGCGGCCCAATTCGAGCTGTCACGGGTGCGGATGGCGCCGAGCAATCGCCACATCGCCGCCGTCCTCGGCGTACCCAAGGGGACGGTCGATACCGGGTTGCACCGCTTGCTGCACGACAATGACACGCGGTAGCCTTGCCGCGATGGAGTTGGTCCTGGCCAGCAACAATCCGCACAAGGTCACCGAGGTGCGCCGCATCCTGGTCGGGGTCGCCGTGCGCACCCCCGCCGAGGTCGGCGTATCGTTCGCCTTCGAGGAGACCGGCTCCACCTACGAGCAGAACGCCCTCGGCAAGGCACGCCACCTGCACGGCCTGATCGGAATGCCGACGCTCGCCGACGACTCCGGGCTCGCCGTGGCGGCACTCGGCGGAGCGCCGGGCGTTCGATCGGCGCGCTTCGGACCGCCGGGAGCGGCACTGGACGACGCCGGACGCTGCGCGTACCTGCTGTCCTTGCTGCACGGCGCCGCCGCCGCCGACCGCTCGGCGGCGTTCATCTGCTGCATCGCGGTCGTGCTCGATGCTCGGCGCCTGTTGTTGGTGCAGGAGGCGGTGGCGGGACGGATCGCGCCGCAGCCACGCGGCGCGCGCGGATTCGGCTACGATCCGGTGTTCCTTGTCCGCGCCGGCGACGCCGGCGACGCCGGCGAGCGCACCATGGCCGAGCTGACCGCCGCCGACAAGGACCGGCTCTCGCACCGGGGGCGAGCGCTGCGCCGGATCGCCGCGTTGCTCGCCTGCCCGACGCCGCCGCCCTCCTGAACCGGGCCGCACGTTCATCCGCCGCGCAGCAGGCTGGTGAGAAACGACAAGCCCACGAAGGTACCGATCGCACTGCCGACGCTCGACATGAAGAACACCGCCAGTATGTGGGTCACCCGGTTGCGCAGAATGCCGCGCACGCTGCTGACGTCCTGCGACAGATTCTCGAAGTCGACCACTCTCGGCTTGCGCACCATCGCCTGTATCAGCCCGGCCACGATACCCACCCCGATGGTGGGGTTCACGGAGGTGATCGGCGCCGCCGCGAACGAAGAGATGATGGTGACCGGATGCGCCAGCGCCGCCAGCGCGCCCAGAGCGGCGAGCGTGCCGTTCACCAGCACCCACTGGGCCAGCTTTTCGATGGTCACCTCGGCGCCGGCACGCAGGAATCCGTATCCCACCAGCGCCACGAACAGCGCCGGGATGGTCCACGGCAGCAGCCTTGGCAGGCGGCCGGGAGGCGGCACGCGATCCAACTCGTCCAGTTCCTCGGCACGCGGCGTGCGGCGCCGAAACGCGGACAGCCAGCGCTGGATGCCGGGTACGTGGCCGGCGCCGACGACCGCCACTACGCGCTCGCCGCCGGCCTCGAAGATGCGCTGCGCCAGGTACCGGTCGCGCTCGTCGATCAGCACCTCCTTGACCTGGGGCAGGTAGTCGGCGAGCTCGTCGAGCATGCCCTGCAACGCGCCGCGCTCCTTGAGCGCCTCGACCTGCTCGCCATCCAGCTTCTCGTTCGAGAATCCCGCCGCCAGCAATGCCGCGAGCAGCTTGAGGCGGCCCCACCAGCCGGTCTTGCGCCACGCGCGCCGCAGCGTCACCTGGATCTCCCGGTCGCACAGCACGAAACGGATACCGTCCGCCTCCGCGGCCGCCACCGCCGCCGCCATCTCCGCGCCAGGCTGCACGCCGAGGTCCATGCCCAGGCGGCGCTGAAACGAGTGCAGCACGATGTTGGTGAGCATCAGGAAGCCCTTGCGCTGCTTGAGCACACGCCGGATGTCCAGTTCCATCCAACTCCGTTCGCTGCTCATGGTCGCGTAGCGACTGGCGTCGAGTTCCACGCACACGCAGTCCGGCTGCTCCCTGGCGACGGCGTCGCGCACTTCGGCAACGCTGCGCTGCGAGATGTGCGCGGTGCCGATCAGGACTACCGAGCGCTCACCAAGCGGCACCGTAACGGGCACGGAAGCCGGCGCATCACGTGAATCATTCGAATCTGGTAAATCTGGCAAATCTGGCATGGTGTTCCGCGCTCAGATTATCGTGTACCGCGGCTTGCCGCTACGGTCTGCGGATGATACTATCAACTGCTTGGGGGACCGGCTGTGAATAACTTGTGGACATCTGATAGGTGCCCAGGGGACAAGCAATTGCAGCGTTCCACAGACCTTCTCCAGAATTGCAGACGGCTCGGAATGAAATCGTATTGCTTGTCACAACTTATTTCCATACAAAAACTTATGAGTCATTCAGATGCACTTTCAGGCGCGATAACGGCACAGGATTCCACCCCGCGGGGCCCGCGACTCGCTCGCACCTCTGTTCAACTCCCTGTGAATAACTTGTGCATGAAATGGTTCGATAAACGCTTTTCGGCGGTTTTTTCGGGTGCAATTGGCTCCATGTGGACAGGAGACGAATAGTGGCTGACCATTGGGATTACGAGGCGTTCTGGAACGAGGCGCGCGAGCGCATCAGGGACACCATCACCAGGCAGGAATTCGATACCTGGTTTGCCAACATGACCTACCACGGTTCGCAGCAGGGGATCATCGAACTCGGCGTCCCTTCCACGTTCTACCGCGACCAGGTAGCCCAGCGATTCCAGCCCGCGCTCGAACGGGCGCTGTTCGAGCTGTCGGCACTCCACCTCAAGCTTGCCTACGTGATACGCGGCGTGAGCCAGGCGCAGCCGGCCGCTGCCGCCGCCCCGGCCGCCCCGGTGGCGACCGTGCTGGTCGAGGCGCCGCGCCGGCACCGTCAGCTCAACCCCGACTACACGTTCGACCGACTGGTCGAAGGCGAAAGCAACACGTTCGCCCTCAACGCGGCCGTGGCCATCGCCAAGAACCCGGGCCGGGCCTACAACCCATGCCTGGTATACGGCGGTGTCGGCCTCGGCAAGACCCATCTCCTGCAAGCGATCGGCAACTGGGTGCACGCCTCCCTGCCCGACCTCAAGGTGGTCTACGTCACCGTGGAGACCTTCACCAACGAGTTCATCCAGTCGATCAAGGAGAAGACCGGGCACCGCTTCAAGAACCGCTACCGCTCCGCGGACGTGCTGCTGATCGACGACATCCAGTTCCTGCAGGGCAAGGTGGAGACCCAGCAGGAACTGTTCCACACCTTCAACGCCCTGTACGACGCCAACAAGCAGATGGTGTTCAGCAGCGACCGCCCGGTGTCGGAACTGATGAACCTGCCGGACCGCCTGATCAACCGATTCGAGCGCGGCCTGAACGTGGACCTGCAGCCGCCTACCTACGAGACGCGCATCGCCATCGTCACCCGCAAGATCGAAGAGCGCGGATTGTCCCTCGAGCACGGCATCGTCGAGCTGATCTGCCGCAACATCCGCTCCAACGTCCGCGACCTGGAGAAGGCGCTCACCAAGCTCGCGGCGTATACCGAGCTGATGCAGCGTACCATCACGCCGCCGATCGCGCAGCGCGAACTGCAGGAGTTCTTCGCCAAGCCCGAGCACCTGAGCATCACCATCGACGGTATCCAGCGCGCCGTGGCGGACTACTTTTCGCTCACACCGGCTGACCTGAAGGGCAAGAAGCGCACCAAGGCGATCGCCTTTCCGCGCCAGGTGGCGATGTACGTATCGCGCTCGCTTACCAACTTCTCGACCACCGAGGTGGGCCTCGAGTTCGGCGGCCGCGACCACACCACCGTCATGCACGCATGCCAGCGCATCACCGACCGGCTCAAGACCGACGCCACCCTCGAGCCCACCCTGCAGCGGATCATCAACACCCTGCGCCAGAAGAGCGTGGCCTGAGCGCCCGCCGCGGCCTGCCCCAGTGGCGGCCGCAAAGCCCGGGTACGTACCGGGATAACCTGTGCGCGATCTCTGCATCGCGGGTGGGCAAACCGGGGCAGCAGTACTTGAGCTGGGTATAATGTGGATAGGCCCGAGCCATCGCCAGCCACCCCGGTGGACGGTTAAAATCAAACACTACAGTAGGTTATACAGTTTTTGCACATATCCTCGGCAACTACTACCATAACCACCAATCAACTAGGAAGAAAGGAATGACACGATGAAGTTCACCTGCGAGCGCGAGGCCATCCTGCACGAGATCGCCAACGCCTACGAAATCATCTCGGTACGCAACTCGCTGTCGATTCTGTCCAACGTGCTGCTTGACGTCTCGGAGCGGAAACTGACCATTCGTGCCACCGATCTGAAGGTCAACTACGAGTCGACGATACCGGTGGAGGTCAAGCAGCACGGCAGCGTGACGGTGTTCTGCGACAAGCTGCACGGTATTCTCCGTTCGCTCCCCGACGGCGAGGTGGAACTCGAACTGTCGGAGGACACGGTGCTGCGCATCAGTCCGGTGTTCAAGAACATCCGCTTCCAGCTCAAGGGTATAGCGGCGGACAAGTACCCGCCGTTCCAGGGCGATGCCGAGGAGCAGGGGTTCACGTTCGGGAAGCAGGATCTGATCGAGATGATCTCCCACACCCTGTTCGCGGTGTCCGACGACGAGACCAGGTACTTCATGAACGGAGTGTTCCTGGAAAAGCAGGGCGACCAGATAATCATGGTGGCGACCGATGGGCGGCGGCTGGCATACGCGTCGAAGGAGGTGGATGCCGCGGTTGCCGACTTCAAGGGGGTGATCATTCCTCCCAAGGTGCTGAGCGTGGTGCGCCGGCAAGCGCCGCGCGAGGGCGAGTTGCGGATGACGGTGAGCGAGCGCGGCTTCCACGTGTCGTTCGATACCCAGCACCTGTCGTCGAATCTGATCGAGGCGCAGTTTCCCAACTACCAGCGGGTGATCCCCGAGCGCCAGGAGCAGCGCCTGCTGATCGAGCGCGGCGCGTTCGAGGAGGCGTTGCGCCGGGTGTCGCTGCTGGTGGAGCAGAAGTCGCGCCGCATCTACCTGGAGAGCCGGCCCGACAACCTGGTGATCCGGTCGAGCGAGGGGGAGATCGGCGCGGCGCGCGAGGAGGTTCCGTGCCAATACGACGGCCCCGAGATCGTGCTGGCGTTCAACTTCGAGTACCTGCTCGAGCCGCTGCGCGAGATGTCCGGCGACCAGGTGGCACTGGAGTTCACCGACAGCGGCAAGGCGCTGTCGCTGCGGCCGGAGCCGGAAGGCGACTTCTTCCACATTGTCATGCCGATGCAGAGCAGCTGAAGCTGCGACTAGCGTTGGCTCTGCTGGCGGTGCGGCTCACCGACTTCCGCAACATCGCATCGCTGCGCATCGACATCGACGGCCGCGACGTGTTCCTGATTGGTGACAACGGGCAGGGCAAGACCAATTTCCTGGAAGCGGTGTACCTGCTGTGCTACGGCGCCTCGTTCCGCACCCGCAACGACCGCGACCTGATTGCCAACGGCAGCCGCGAGGCTGCCGTGTGGGGCCGGCTGGCGGCCGGCGAGGAGGAGCGCGGCGTGGGCATCGGCCTGGGGCGAAGCGCCGGCAAGCGCATCGCGGTAGATGGCAAGCGCATTCGCGACCGTGCCGCATTGATCGAGTTCGCCCCGGCGATCGCCTTCACCCACGAGGACCTGCGCTTCATCGACGGAGATCCGGAGCGGCGCCGGAGCCTGTTCGATCACACGCTGTCGCTGTTCAACCCGTCGTTCATCGACGTGCTGCGGCGCTACCGGCGCGCGCTGCGGGCGCGCAATGCGCTGCTGCGCGGCGGTGACGGCCGCCACGTCGACGTATACGAGCCGGTGCTGGCGGCGGCCGGTTGGGAGATCCGCACCCGGCGCGGCGAACTGTGCGCCGAGTTTGCCGCCGTGTTCGCGGATCTGTGCGACCGAATCGGCGGCATGGGGGAGGCCAACATCGAGTATCGTCCGTCGTGGCGCACGGCGGCGTGCGCGGACGACGCCGAGGCCGAGTTGCACGCGCGGCTTGAGCGCGACCTTGCCGCCGGTACCACGACCAGCGGCCCGCACCGTGACGACTTCCTGATTACGCTCGGGCAGGCGCGCTTCGCGGCGCAGGGATCGACCGGCCAGAAGCGGCTGGCGTCGCTGGTGCTGCGCGTTGCCCAGGCGGCATTCTTCGAGCGCACCACCGGGCGGCGGCCGATCCTGCTGCTCGACGACGTGCTGCTGGAGCTGGACGCCGGCAAGCGGGAGCGGTTCCTGCGCCACCTGCCGGCGTACGAGCAGGCGTTCTTTACCTTTCTTCCCGACGAGCCGTACCAGCGCTACGGGCGCGCCGAAACCATCAGCCTCGCCGTTTCCGGGGGAGCATTCACACCGTGTACCGAGCCGGCGACCTGCTGAAGGAGGTGCTCGCGCGCGCCGGGTTCGATGCGCAGGCTCCGGAGGCGCGCATCTACCGCGTGTGGGACGACATCCTCGGGCGCGACCTGGCCGGCCGCGCGCGCCTGCGCGACATCGACCGCGGACGCCTGCTGGTGGAGGTGGATCACCCGGCGTGGATGCAGTTGGTGCAGATGCGGCAGCGCCAGATTCTGCGCCGCGTGGCGCGCCGGTTTCCGGCGCTCGGCATTACCCGCCTGCACCTGGTGGTGAGCCGCGTGCCGCCCGCGGCGGAGTCGCCCGCGGGCGCTGCGGCGCGCCCGGCCGCGCCGCCCGCTTCGCAGCGCCGTCCGGGCGGCACGGGCGCTGCTGCCGGGCCCCCTGGGCCTCCCGGGCCGGATCCGGATTGACAGGAGCGCGGCGGCGCCCGTATACTCGCACGACTGAACTCGCGACCGGCGCCAGCCGGATTCCAAGGATCTCATGAAACGTACCTACCAACCAAGCCGTACACGCCGCCGTCGGCGATTCGGGTTCCGGGAACGCATGAGTACGCGTTCCGGGCGCAACATTCTCAAACGCCGGCGACGGAAGGGGCGCACCAAGCTCTCGGTGTCGGATGAAAAGAAGCCTTACTAAGCAGGAACGGGTTACCGACCGGCGCCGCGTGCGCAAGCTGTTCCGCGCCCGCTCCACGCCCCGCCGCGGCGGTCTGCGGGTATTCTACGCCGCCAATCATGCGCATCTGAGCCGGGTAGTGGTATGTCCGGCGCGTGGTTTCGCCCATGCGCCGGCGCGCAACCGGCAGCGCCGCCTGGTGCGTGAGGCGTACCGTCTTCTGAAGCACCGCGTGGCGCCGGGCTACGACCTGCTGCTGCAGATCCGGCCGCGGCGCCGTGAACTGGGCGTACGCGCCGCCGGCGACATACTTGCCGGGCTGCTCGACGGTGCCGGCCTGCTGCGTCCGGCGGTACACGACGGCGCCGGCGCGGGCGAAGCGCGATGAGCCGGGTGCAGGCGACCGGCGCCGGGCGGGTGCTCCGAGCGGCGATCCGGTGCTATCAACTGTTGCTGTCGCCGCTGCTGCCGGCGAGTTGCCGCTTCCACCCGACCTGTTCCCACTACATGGCCGAGGCGGTCGCCACCCATGGCGTGGTGCGCGGGACGGGTCTCGGTCTGCGGCGCATTCTGCGCTGCCATCCGTTCCACCGCGGCGGCTACGACCCGGTGCCGCCGGCACCGCGGCGTTAGACTCCCATGGATCGCAGAACCCTGATCGCCGTCGGCCTGTCGGTCGTCGTAATCGTCGGCAGCCTGCTGGTGCAGACGTTCCTGTTCCCGGCGCCGGACGGTGCGCTCGGGTTGGGGGCGCCCACGGCCGCGCGGGCACCCGCCGCCGGCGAGGACGCCGCGGCCGCCAGTGCCGGTCCTGACGTGTTCGCGCCGGTTGCCAGCGCGGTGGCCGCGGCCGGCGAAGACTCGGCGGTCGGCGCGCGGCTGATCGTCAAGGAAACCGACCTGTTCTCGCTGGCCTTTACCACCGCCGGCGGCGACCTCACTTCGATCAGGCTGAAGCAGCACCACGACGTCGACGGCACCGAGGTGGAGCTGGTGCTGCGGCCCGAGCAGCATCGCCTGTTTACCGTGGCGTTCGGCGGCTTTCGCACCGAGCCGGTGGACGCCACCTTTTCGTTCCAGGAAGTGGACCAGTATACGTGGCGCTTCACGCGCGACTTCGAGGCCGAGGACGGCGTGCCGTTTACGCTTGCCAAGACGTACACGTTTCCGCCCAATTCGTACCTGTTCGAGATCGAGATCGACATCGAAAACTCGGCCAACGCGCTGCCCGCGCTGAACTTCCAGGGCAGTTCCTACACGCTCGGCATCGGCCCGCAGATCGGCCCCGAGTACGAGACGCTGGACGGCCGCAACGAGTTCCGCAACTTCCGCAACTACGTGGACGGCAAGGCGCGCAACCAGCGGATGCGGCGGGAAGCGGTGCTGGCCGAAGCCAAGCGCGTCAACTGGACCGCGATCGCTGGCAAGTACTTCGCCATCATCGCGGTGCCCGACGCCACCCTGTACACGATCACCTACGACAAGCGCAAGGATCCGGAGTTGGGCGAACGCACCGCCCTGTTCTTCAGCCGCCCGCTGATCACCAGTTCCCGCAACAGCGACACGTTCCGGTTCTACGCCGGTCCGCTGAAGCGGGAGATCCTGAACCGTTACAACAACGCGGCGGCCGATCCGTTCGCGATCGGCAACTACCACTTCGAGGAGGCGGCGCGCACCAATCCGATCATCGGCTGGCTGGCCAATATCCTGCGTTTCTTCCTGGACTTCTTCTACCGCCTCATTCCCAACTACGGCGTGGCCATCATTCTGCTCACCGTACTGATCAAGATTCTGTTCTTTCCACTCACCCAGAAGAGCTTCGAGTCGACCAGCAAGATGAGCATGCTCGGCCCGAAAATCGAAGAGATCAAGAAGAAGTACCAGGGCAAGCCGGAGAAGCTGAACCAGGAGATGATGGCGCTGTACCGCAAGGAAGGCGTGAACCCGGTTGGCGGCTGTCTCCCGCTGCTGCTGCAGATGCCGATATTCTTCGCCCTGTTCGAACTGCTCAACAACGCGTTCGACCTGCGCGGGGCGCCGTTCATCTCACCGTGGATCGGCGACCTGTCGGCGCCGGAGAGCTTTTTGCCGTTCGGGTTCACGCTGCCGCTGCTGAACTGGGACGAGTTGCGCATTCTGCCGTTCGTCATGCTCGGCACCACGTTGCTGCAGTCGCGCATCTCGCAGAATCCGAGCGCCATGCAGCCGCAGATGAAGATGATGATGTACGCGATGCCGATATTCTTCTTCTTCATCCTGTACAGCATGCCGTCCGGGTTGGTGATCTACTGGACGATGCAGAACGTGCTGTCCATTGCTCAGCAGCTGTACATCAATGACCGCCGGCGGCGCGCCGGACCGGACGCCGGCACGCCGGGCAAGGGCCGCGGTCCGCGCGGCAAGTCGCGTTAGCTCATGAGAGAGGGGAGGTCCGTATGGCGGAACGGGAATTCGAGGGACGCACCGAAGAGGAAGCGATCGACAAGGCGATCGAGGCGCTCGGTCTTGCCGAGGACGAGATCGACGTCGAAGTGGTTGACGAGCAGCGCCCCGGTTTCCTCAAGGGGGGCAAGGTCCGCATTCGCGTGCACCTGGCCGATGACGAGCCGGACGCCGCCGAGCTGCAGCCGGAGAACGCGTTCGAGGAGCAGCTCGTGGCGTTCGTCGGCGAGTTGCTCGAGCGGGCCAACATGCCGGCTGACGTGCGCATCGACCAGCGCGAGGAAGGGCGCCTGACGCTCGACATTCTGGCCGACGATCCGGCCATCGTGATCGGCAAGTATGGCGCCACGCTGGAGGCCCTGCAACTGATCAGCAACATCCACGCCGGGCGCATAAACGAGGGCGACCCGGTGCGCGTCATTCTGGACACCGAGGACTACCGCTATCGCCGTGAACAGAGCCTGTTGCGCATGGCAAACCGCGTCGCCCAGGAGGTGCGCCGCACCGGCAGGCCGCGCCTGCTCGCGCCGCTGAACCCGTTCGAAAGGCGGCTGATTCATACCGCCCTTGGCGACATGGCCGGGGTCGCCACCGAGAGCGAAGGCGACGGCCTGTACAAGCAGATTCGGGTATCTTCCACCGACTGAAATCGGCGCCAACGATACCTCGAAAGAACCGGCGGGGGAGTCCGCAAAGCATAGCCATATCAGTACTTCGGGGCTTTACTTCGAGCCCGGTTCCTGTTACAATTGAACCTGTCTTTCAGGTGCCGTTATGTGGCTGCCGAATGACGCGTTGCGCGGCACACGGGGAGGGGATTTCGGAACGATGCAGCAGGAGTATACCGCACAGCATATCCAGGTGCTGGAGGGCCTGGAACCGGTTCGCAAGCGTCCCGGCATGTATGTCGGCTCGACCGGCAGCGACGGCCTGCATCAACTGGTCTACGAAGTGGTCGACAACAGCATCGACGAAGCGATGGCGGGATTCGCGACCACCATCGAGATCGTCATCGATGCGGGCAACGTGGTAACGGTAAGCGACGACGGGCGCGGCATCCCGGTGGACGAGCATCCGACCGAAAAGGTGAGCGCGCTCGAGGTGGTAATGACCACGCTGCACGCCGGCGGAAAGTTCAACAACCGTTCCTACGCGGTTTCCGCGGGGCTGCACGGCGTCGGGGTTTCGGTGGTGAACGCGCTCGCGCGCTGGTGCCGGGTGGACGTGCACAAGCTCGGCCAGGTCTACCAGCAGGCCTACCGGCGCGGCGTGCCGGACGCCGCGGTGGCGGTGGCCGGCGCCACCGACCGGACCGGCACCGTGACTTCGTTCCTGGCGGACGACGAGATTTTCGAAACCATCGAGTACTCGTTCGACCGGCTCACCGCGCGCCTGCGCGAGCTGGCGTTCCTGAACAAGGGCATCCGCATCACCCTGGTCGACCGGCGCATCGAGCCGCACCGCGAGCACGAGTTCGAGTTCGCCGGCGGCGTGAAGCAGTTCATCGAGTACCTGAACGCCAACAAGCAGCCGATTCACCCGCAGCCGCTGTACTTCGAGGGTACCCGCGACAACGTCGGCGTGGAGGTGTCGCTGGCCTACAACAGCGGCTTTTCTGAACAGGTGTTCTACTACGCCAACAACGTCAACAACCGGGAGGGCGGGACCCACCAGATGGGCTTTCGCTCGGCGCTGACCCGCACCCTCAACGACTTCGTGAAGCGGCTCAAGCTGGAGAAGAAGCTGGACGAGAACCTGTCCGGCGACGACGTGCGCGAGGGCCTGACGGCGGTGGTGTCGGTGAAGGTGCCGGAGCCGCAGTTCGAGGGCCAGACCAAGGCCAAGCTCGGCAACACCGAGGTGCGCGGCATCGTGGAGTCGATCACGGGCGAAGAACTCACCCACCACTTCGAGGAAAATCCGCCGGTGATCAAGGCGATCCTGGACAAGGCGATCCTGGCGGCCAAGGCGCGACTGGCAGCGCGGCGGGCGCGCGAACTGACGCGCCGCAAGAGTTTCCTGGAGAGCACCGGGCTGCCGGGCAAGCTGGCCGACTGCGCGGAGAAGGATCCGTCGCTGTGCGAGCTGTACATCGTGGAGGGCGACTCGGCGGGCGGCAGCGCCAAGCAGGGCCGCGACCGCCAGTTCCAGGCCATCCTGCCGCTGTGGGGCAAGATGCTGAACGTGGAGAAGACGCGCATCGACCGGGTGCTCGCCAACGAGAAGCTGATCCCGATCATCACCACCCTCGGTACCGGCGTGAAGGACGACCTCGACCTGGAAAAGCTGCGCTACCACAAGGTGATCATCATGGCGGACGCCGACGTCGACGGCTCCCACATCCGCACGCTGCTGCTGACCTTCTTCTACCGGTACATGACCGACCTGGTGAAGGCGGGCCACGTCTACCTGGCGATGCCGCCGCTGTTCAAGCTCACCGCCGGCCGACGCGTTGAGTACGCCTACAGCGACCCGGAGATGGAGGAGGTGATGAAGCGCCTCAAGGAGGGCCGCAACCAGGTCGGCGTGCAGCGCTACAAGGGGCTGGGCGAGATGAACCCGGAGCAGCTCTGGGAGACCACCATGGACCCGAGCACGCGCAACATCCAGCAGGTGCTGGTGCCG
This sequence comes from Spirochaetaceae bacterium, assembly GCA_028821475.1. Classification (GTDB taxonomy): domain Bacteria; phylum Spirochaetota; class Spirochaetia; order SZUA-6; family Bin103; genus Bin103. Next base: position 8,629 of record JAPPGB010000167.1, on the reverse strand, counting down.
GAGGAGTCGTTGTCGCACCGGCTCGAAGACGTGGAGGACGCGTTCACCACGCTGATGGGAGAGGCGGTGGAGCCGCGGCGCCGGTTCATTGAGGAGAACGCGCTGCTGGCCACGCTGGACGTATAAGTGCGGCGCAGCACGGCGGTCGTGCGCGGAGATTCTCGAACGGTATTGGAGGGAGCGTGTGGCTGAACTGACCGGGAAGGTCATCGAGCGGCCCATCGAGACGGAGGTACGCGAGTCGTACCTGACTTACGCCATGAGCGTAATCGTGAGCCGGGCGCTGCCCGATGCGCGCGACGGCCTGAAGCCGGTACACCGGCGCCTGCTGTACGCCATGAACGACATGGGCCTGCTGCCGAACCGCCCCTACCGCAAGACCGCGCGGCTGGTGGGCGACGTGCTCGGCAAGTACCACCCGCACGGCGACCAGGCGTTGTACGACGCCCTGGTGCGGCTGGCGCAGGACTTTTCCATGCGCTACCCGATGGTGGACGGACAGGGCAACTTCGGCTCGGTGGACGGCGACCCGCCGGCGGCCATGCGCTACACGGAGGCGCGGCTGGCGCCGGTGTCGGAGGCGATGCTGCGCGACATCGAAAAGGACACCGTTGACTTCGGTCCCAACTACGACGATTCGCTCACCGAGCCGGCCGTGCTGCCGGCGGCGTTCCCGTACCTGCTCGCCAACGGCGCGAGCGGCATCGCGGTCGGCATGGCTACCAACATTCCGCCGCACAACCTGGTCGAGGTGACGGGCGCCACGCTGGCGCTGATCGCCGATCCCCGGCTCAGCGACCGCGACCTGCTCAAGCACGTCCGGGGGCCGGACTTCCCGACTGGCGGTATTATATTTGGCCGTAAGGGAATAGAGGACGCTTACACGACCGGCAAGGGCAAGGTCGTGGTGCGAGCGCGGTGGGCGCTCGAGCCGATCAGCGGCGGCCGCGAGGCGATCATCGTCAGCGAGTTGCCCTACCAGGTGAACAAGGCGAACCTGATCGTGCGCATCGCCGGCCTGGTCAAGGACAAGCGCCTGGAAGGGATCTCCGACTTGCGCGACGAGTCGGACCGGCGCGGGATGCGCATCGTGATCGAGATCAAGCGCGGCATCGATCCCATGATCGTCCTCAACCGGTTGTTCAGCCTGACCCCGCTGCAGGATTCGTTCCACGTCAACGCGCTCGCGCTGGTCGGCGGCAAGCCGCAGGTGCTGACGCTGCGCGACATGGTGTGGGAGTTCATTCAGCATCGCCGCAAGGTAGTGATCCGCCGCGCCCGCTTCGACCTGAAGAAGGCCGAGCAGCGCGCCCATATCCTGGAGGGCGTGAAAATCGCCCTCGACAACATCGACGAGGTGGTGCGCATCATCCGTGCCAGCCGCACGGTGGAGATTGCGCGCGGCGGATTGCGCGAGCGCTTCGAGCTGTCGGTGGCGCAGGCGCAGGCGATCCTGGACATGCGCCTGCAGCGGCTCACCAGCCTGGAGACGCGCAAGGTGGAGGAGGAGCTCGCGCAGGTGCGCAAGCTGATCGGCGAGCTGCGCGAGCTGCTGGCCAGCGAGCAGAGAATCCTGGACGTGGTGAAGAAGGAGACGCAGGAGATCGCCCGGCGCTACGGCGACGACCGCCGCACCGAGATCGTCGAAACCGAGGTCGGGGACTTCAACTACGAGGACCTGATCGAGGAGGAGGACATGGTGGTGGTGATCTCCAACCGCGGCATCATCAAGCGCATCCCGTCGTCCAGCTACCGGCGTCAGATACGCGGTGGCAAGGGCGCCGGCAGCCGGTTGCGCGGCACCGACTTCATCACCCAGATCTTTATCGGCTCCACGCACGACTACGTCCTGTTCATTACCAATGCCGGCCGCGGCTACTGGCTCAAGGTGCACGAGCTGCCGGAGCGCACGCGCCAGGCGGCGGGCCAGGACATACGCGCGCTGCTGCAGATGGAGGACGAGGAAGATGTCACCGCCATCGTTTCGCTGAGCAAGTTCTCGCGCGAGGATTACCTGTTCATGGCCACCGAGCGGGGGGTGGTGAAGAAGGTGCGCACGAGCGAGTTCAGCAACGCCCGGCGGCGCGGGGTGATTGCCATCAACCTCGATCCCGAGGAAAACGGTGACGGCCCCGGCGATCACCTGGTGGCGGCGATGCTGACCGACGGCAAGCGCGACGTGGTGCTGATGGCGGAGTCCGGCAAGGGGCTGCGTTTTTCGGAGTCGGAGGTGCGGCCGATGGGGCGCGCCACGCGCGGGGTGCGCGGCATGCGCTTGCAGGCCGGCGACCGGATCGTGGGCGCGGCGGCCAACGACGAGCACCGGCGCTTATTCATCATCAGCGAGCGCGGCTACGGCAAGTACATGGCATTCGGAGAGCTGACCCCGCACCGGCGCGCCACCATGGGCCAGTTCTGCTACCGGCGGCAGGAAAAGAGCGGCCCGGTGGTGCACATGATCGGCACCTATCCCGACGATGACCTGGTGTGCGTCACCACGCAGGGGCAGGCGGTGAAGCTGGCGCAGGAGGACGTGCGGGAGACCGGGCGCGCGGCCGCGGTCGGCGTGCGCATCGTGCGTCTCGGCGAAGACGACACGGTAGTCGGCGTCGCGCGCGTCGCCAAGGAGGAGTGACCCCACGCGGGTTGCGGCGTGCGCGTTTCACGGGAAACCCGACGGTGAAACAACAGAGTACGGCGCCCGGTAGCGGTCGTGGTGTCGCCGAGGGCATTCTCGTTGGCGTGCTCATCGGCGAGGGTCACTTCGGAGGCGACGGCCGGCAACCGCAGGTCACGCTCCGGATGCACGTGGATCACGAGGCGTTGTTCCACTGGATCGTGGCGCGCTTTGGCGGCCGCCTGTACGGGCCTTACCACCATGGCGGGCGGCACTACTACCAGTGGATGGCGCGCGGTGAGGTTCTGCGTGAGCGGATCGTCCCGCTCCTGGACGCCTGCCTGAGTCCGGAGCTGGATCGGCGCAGCTACGATCGCTACACCGCGATGAAGGAGCGCTATTGCATCGGTGCCTGACGGAGTGGCACGAGCGGGCATGCGAGCGGGAAGCCGCGTCGGCGCGCAGAACGCGTCTGCCGCGGGTTCACGCAAGCGTCTGGCCGCACTGGGCAGGGCTTGCCACCGGGGAGCCGCCGTACCTGGCCCGCACGCTGGAGGGCGCATGCCCGGCACGCCGCGTGACTCAGCAGTGCCCGGCGCCCGGTGAGGACATCGATGCGGTCGGGTGGCTCGGCGCGCCGGGCGTTTCACGGGAAACCTGACGGTGAAACAACTCCGGGCGGATCGCCACGGTTTGCCATCGACCGGCAACATGGCTATCGTTGAGCCGCGTTGATGGCACGGGCACGACGAATCGTCTTTGCGAATCAGAAGGGCGGCGTAGGAAAAACGACAACCGCCGTGAATCTCGGCGCCGCACTGGCGGTGGCGGGGAAGCGGGTGTTGCTCGTGGACTTCGATCCACAGGCCAATTCGTCGACCAGCCTCGGTTGCGACGGCGAACTGGGCGGCGCCTATGAAATGATCACCGGTGAGCTTGCACCGGAGGAGGTAATCCGGCGCACCGCGGTACCGGGATACGAGGTGGTGCCGTCGAGCATCAACCTGGCGGGAGCCGCGGTCGAGCTGGTCAACCTGGAGCGGCGCGAATTCTACCTGAGTGACGCCCTCGACGCCGTCGACAGCGCCTACGACTTCCTGTTCATCGACTGTCCGCCGTCGCTCGGGATCCTGACGATCAATGGCCTGACGGCGGCGTCGCAAGTCATCATTCCGCTGCAGTGCGAGTATTTTGCCCTGGAGGGGCTGAGCGAGCTGCTGAAGACGATCAAGAGAGTGCAGGGTACCCTGAACCCGGCCCTGACGGTGGGCGGGATTCTGTTCACGATGTTTGACGTCCGCACCCGGCTGTCGCAGGAGGTGGTGCGGGAGGTCACCGGGTTCTTCCGCCACCAGGTGTTCCGGACCATCATCCCGCGCAACGTCCGCCTGGGGGAAGCGCCATCCTATTCGCAGCCGATCCAGCTCTACGATCCCAAGTGCATCGGTGCGCGCAGCTACAACGAACTCGCCCGTGAGGTGGCCCAGCATGTCTAAACGCCCATCCCGTCCAGCCCGCTCGGCTCCGAAGCGTGGTCTCGGGCGCGGCCTCGGCGCCTTGATGGGCGACCAGGCCGACCTTCCATTGGCCGGCGGCGTTGCCGAGATCGCCCTCGACGAGATCGACACCACCGGCGATCAGCCGCGGGTCAGATTCGAGGAGGCCGCGCTCGCGGAGTTGACCCAATCGATCGCTGCGCACGGCGTGCTGCAGCCGATCATGGTGGAACCGGTAGGCCGGCGCTACCGCATCATCGCCGGAGAGCGGCGGTTTCGTGCCGCCCAGCGCGCCGGCCTGCAGAGGATACCGGCGGCAATACGTGCATCCGACGCAGACGACCGGCTTACCCTGGCGCTGGTCGAGAACATCCAGCGCGAGGACCTTACGCCCCTCGAGGAGGCGAACGCCTACCGCCGCATCATCGACCTCACCGGCGTCAGCCACGAGGACCTCGCCGTGCGCGTAGGCAAGCATCGCTCGACCATCGCCAACAGCCTGCGGCTGCTCGCGCTCCCGGAGGAGATGCGCACCGCGCTCTCCGACGGCGTGATGACCGCCGGCCACGCGCGCGCCGTACTGATGATCCCCGATCCAGCCGAGCGCCAGCGGCTGTTCAAGCGCATCGCGCAGTATTCGGTACGCGAAGCCGAGGCGTACGCGGCGCGCGTGCGGGAGCGGCTCGACTCCGCCGGGGCAGGCCGCGAGGCGGAGTCCGGCAGCCAGACCGGCACCCGCCCGGCGCAGGGCACCGACCCGTATCTGCGTGACTTGCAGCAACGCCTGATCGACGCCCTCGGCACCCGCGTGAAGGTCACCGGTACCGTGCGGCACGGCAAGATCGAGGTCACGTTCTTCAACATGGACGACCTTGAGCGCATCGACCGGCACATTACCGGCCGCTCGCCCGACTGATCTCTCCTCGACCCACGCCCGTCGCGCGGCGGATCAGTCGTGAAGCGACGCCTCCGCGTCCGGCCGCGTCTCGGTAGTCCTGCGCCGCCTGGCGCGGACCCACGCCTTCGGCACGGCCGCCCGCACCTCGGCCAGGTAATTTCGCCCGACGCGCACTTCGTGGTCGTCCGTCAGGAGCAGCAACGTCCGTCCGTCACGCCGAACCGCCCGCTTGACGTGGGCGTATGCGGCCCAGTAGGAGCGATGCACGCGCATGCCCAGATCGCCGAGCTCGGCCACCGCATCGGAAAAGCGCAACAGGATGGAGGCACTGCCGGCGGCGGTGACCACGTCCACGTAGTGTGCAGCCGCGGAAAGGTAGATGATGTCGCGTCCCAACTCGTCCGGCAGCCGATCGAAGAATCTCGACTCCTTCACCACAGCGTGCCGGCCGGAATCTTCCGAAACCGTCGCCGGGACCTCCGCAGTAGGCGAAGGGCGCCCGGAGTGGGGCGTGGTGATCGTGCGCGGCCCCTCTTCGGGCACTTCCGCGACATGCGCCGCTGCCGCTCCCTCCGCTTCCTCCGCCCCGGTGCGGCGGTTGAGCCGTACCCACAGCACGTAGTACACCAGGGACGTTGCCGAGAGCAGGTAGAAGACGCAGGCGCCATATATCCTGTCCAGCCGCAGGTTCCGTGCCGGGGCGCCCGGAACTGCTTCGAACACCGCCAGCACAATAGCCGTGCACGTTGCCCCGAGGACCAGCACCATGGCCAGCAAGGCAAGTGCCGTAACCAGAGGCCGCTGATCGCGCACGACGTAGAGCGTGAGAACGCAGCATGCGTAGCTGATCGGGGATTGCAGCAACGCTACCAGACCGCTGTAACCGAGCCGCTGCCCCCATCCCATGGCGGCGTCGGCGTAGGTGGAACCAGACACCGCACTCTGCAGCAGGAAGTAGGCGATGATTCCGACCACCAGCAAGGCGACCTCCGGCTTGAGCATTTCACGATGCGCAAACCGCATGCCGCTCGCCGCATCCTTGCTGTTCAAGCTCCGGCACCTGCGCCGAAAGCGCTGTCTTCAACCGCGACCATTCAATCAAACCTCCATGTCCACAAGCACCCGCGCCCGGACGACGGCCCCGAATCCTCCCTCGGCCGTGGCCGAAAAAGAACCTCCCCAACTACCGTAGTTTATGTAATAGTATAACAATAAGCGACTTCCCCCGGAACCCTTCGAGGACGTTGTGTGAGCGCGAGCGGAAAACATGAGGGTGTCGCAGTTTGCGCCGATTGTACCAGGAAGCGTCGCAAATTGCGACAGTTGCGGACACTCGAACTCAACCTGCGCGGACGGCCGGCGGGAAGGCGGGAAGGTGGGAAGGTGGGAGCTTTTCGCGTTGCACGGGCCGTCATCGGTGAGCGGGCTCCCAGCCACCCGCGTGGGCGCCGGGTGGAGAGGCCCGGGCGCCCGACGGCGAAGGGTGTGCACCATGTCCACGATGTCGGCGGAGAGAGAATTGACAGCCGCGGAGCAGGAACATATATTCTGGCACTCGGGTAGCGTGTTTGAGCCTCGGAGAGGTGTCCGAGAGGTCGAAGGAGGCGGTCTTGAAAACCGTTGAGCCAAGGTGCTCCGGGGGTTCGAATCCCTCCCTCTCCGCAACCACCGCTTCGGGCATGCACCACCGGGAGAGGTGCGAGAGTGGTCGAATCGGGCTCCCTGCTAAGGAGTTGTATTCGTAAGGGTACCGTGGGTTCGAATCCCACCCTCTCCGAACGGTGCGGCGGCCAGCCGTCGCGCCATTGTTCGTGCCCATAGCTCAGTCCGGATAGAGCGTTAGATTGCGGATCTAGAGGTCAGAGGTTCGAGTCCTCTTGGGCACGCAGATGCGAGCGCAACCCGTTTCCGCGGGAACGTACGCGGGAGTGTAGTTGCGTCGTGCACGGAGAGATGCGAGAGCGGTTGAATCGGGCGGACTCGAAATCCGTTGAGCCGCGTATGCTGGCTCCGTGGGTTCGAATCCCACTCTCTCCGCCTCCGGCGGCCGCGCCACACCCCGGTTCCACCGCGGGTGTTGCACGGGCCGGCGCCGGGAGAGATGACCGAGAGGCCGAAGGTGCACGCTTGGAAAGCGTGTGTACTCAAACCGGGTACCGTGGGTTCGAATCCCACTCTCTCCGAGAAGCCCATCTGGTTCGTCTCCGATCTACGCTGTGCTCGTCCGCCCAACCCCGTCAGGACCGGAAGGTAGCAGCGGTAAGCGATGCGAGCAGGAGCCGTAATCAATCGGCGGCGGCCAGAGGGCCTTTTTCTTTTGGGTGAGGGACGATGGCCTACGAAGTAACCGCTACGCGCAAGCGTCCGCGCTCGTTCGACCAGATCGTGGGCCAGGAATTCGTGGTCGCCACTCTGCGCGGCGCCATCGAACGGCAGCAGATCGCGCACGCCTTCCTCTTTTCGGGACCGCGAGGGGTGGGCAAGACCTCGGCCGCGCGCGTGCTCGCACGCGCCCTGAACTGTGCGGCCGGGCCGACCGTCTCGCCGTGCGACGATTGCAACCAGTGCCGGGAGATCACCGCCGGCGCGTCGCTCGACGTGATCGAAATCGACGGTGCCTCCAACACCGGCGTGGACGACGTGCGCGCGATCAAGGACGAGGTGCTGTTCCCGCCGGCGTCGGCACGCTACAAGGTGTACATCATTGACGAAGTGCACATGCTCTCCACGAGCGCCTTCAATGCGTTGCTGAAAACGGTCGAGGAACCGCCGCCCTACGTGGTATTCATCTTCGCCACCACCGAGATCCACAAGGTGCCGGCCACCATCCGCTCGCGGTGCCAGCAGTTCACCTTCCGGCTGTTCTCCACCGACGAGATTCGTGACCGGCTCGTCGAGGTGGCGGCCGAACTGAACCTCGAAACGGACGACGAGGCGCTGATCTGGGTTGCCAAGGAGTCCGACGGCTCGCTTCGCGACGCCTACACCACGTTCGACCAGATCGCCTCGTTCGCCAGCGGGCGGCGGATCAGCATCGACGCCATTCGCGACACCATCGGGGCGCTGAGCATGGACGAACTCAACCGGGTCGGCACGCTGATCGGCAGCGATGACGCCGCCGCCATGCTCGCCCTCGCCGACGAAATACTCGAGCGCGGCGTGTCGGTGGAACGGTTCGTCATCGCCCTCGCCGACTACCTGCGCTCGCTGCTTCTGCTGCGCCACGGCGTCACGCGGCCGGGAATCCTGGGATATCCGGAAGCCAGCTTCAGCGCCGACGTGCGGTCCCGCATCCCGGTAAGCCGGCTCGAGCTGGCCGGGGAGTTGCTGCTCGAGGTGCACCGCAATCTGAAGCAGTCGGTGAGCCCCCGCTTCGAGCTGGAGCTGCTGTTGAGCCGGCTCGCGCGGGTCACTGGAATAGTCGCCCCGGACGAACTGTTGGCGGAGGTGCGAGCCATCAAGGGCCAGTTCACCGGCGACGACGACCGCGGCGGTGGCGATGGCGGCGCCGCCGATGCCCCGGCCCGGCCGCCCGCGGCGGCCCCCGGTGGGCCGCCGCCTCCCACCACACACCGCGCCGGCAACCCGCATTCGCGCGACGGCGGCGCTGCGGCGCCG
>JAPPGB010000166.1 GCA_028821475.1 Spirochaetaceae bacterium | reverse complement strand
TAATTATCTCAGTAGCAAAGAATTAAGTGCGTTCACCCCCCTCTGGAACTTCGGGTTAAGGTTAAGCGTGAGACGGCCCTGTGAGCGAGCTCCGAATCGTTGACAGGGTGGTCGCGTCCATAGCAGACTGGCCCTCCGCGTTGCGGGCCCGAGAGTAGCCGGGGAGCGGCAATCCGCTCCGCAGTACTCTCGAAACAACATTCAAGGAAAGGAACGATGAGGATATTGTTTTCGAGGACCTTCGCGATTGCGTTGGTCCTGGTTCTGACCGCAACCGGCCTGTGGGCCGGTGGCGAAGAAGAGGCGGCAGCCGCGACCGAAGAGCGCGAGATGGTGCGCGACCCGGCAACTGGTGAGATGGTCCTCGCGCCGCGCTACGGCGGCTCGATCAGCTATGCAGCGAGGGCCTTCCCACCGAGCTCGGACCCGTGGTTCACCCACCACGCCAACCCGGCGATGAGCGGCGTCAACGAGAAGCTCGCCATCGGCGACTGGGCGCTCGATCGCAAGATCTTCGACTACCGCAGCGACGTGACGCCGTCGTCGGCCTTCAAAGGCTGGCTGGCCGAGAGCTGGGAGATGCCGGACCAGTTGACCATGGTCTTCACGCTGCGCGACGACGTGTTCTGGCACGACAAGCCGCCCGTCAACGGCCGCAAGCTCACCGCCCGGGACGTCGAGTACACCTACCACCGGATTCTCGGCAACGGCAGCGGCTTTACCGAGCCATCGCCGGCCCAGGCCACGGCCGGACAGTTCGGCCCGGTAACCGCCCTGGACGACCGGAGGGTGGAGTTCAAGTTCACCCGCCCGGTGCGCGAGCCGCTGATCGAGCTCACTCATTCGCTACGCAACACCTCGATCATCGCCCCCGAGGTCATCCAGCAACACGGTGACGTGCAGGACTATCGCAACAACGTCGGCACCGGACCGTTCCAGTTGGTCGACTGGGTGGAAGACAGCACCATGACCTGGGAGCGGGTCGACGACTACTGGGGCTTCGACGAGAAGTTTCCCGAGAACCGACTGCCCTACATCGACAGCGTCCTGGCGGTGCTGATGAAGGAGTCGGCCGCTCACCTGGCGGCGATGCGCACGCGCAAGATCGACTTCCTCGGCGCGGTGGGTACCTCGCAGATCAGCTCGATCGACGACATCGACAGCCTGCAGGCCAGCAATCCCGAGCTGCAGTACTACGAGCGGCTGTTCCGCGCCGAGACGGTCGCCGGCTTCGCGGTCACCAAGGAACCGTTCAGCGACATCCGCGTGCGCCGGGCGATGCAAATGGCCCTCGACCTCGAGACCATGAACAACGACTACTTCAAGGGGCGCGCGGAGTGGAAGCCGGAGGGCGCCATCGGCCTCTACTCGGGCGGGTATCACACCCCGTTCGAGCAGTGGCCGGCCGAGATACAGGGCTACTACAGCTACGACCCGGAGGGCGCCGAGCGGCTGCTCGACGAGGCTGGCTATCCACGCGGCGACGACGGCATCCGCTTGACGGTCCCCTTCGACGTGTGGGAGGGCCGCGACCTGGGCTTCTTCGAGCTGCAGGCCGCCTACTGGCGCGACATCGGCGTCAGCGTCGAGATCAATCCCATGGAGGGCGCGACCTACGTGGCGTTCGCGCAGAGTGGCGCCGCGGAGGGGATGACCAGCCGCGAGTCCGGCTTCACTACCGGCGACCCGGCGGGCACGCTCCGCGCGGTCAGCTACACCGACGCCACCTGGAACATCCCCGCGGGCAGCGATCCGAAGCTGGATGAGTTGATCGACGCCGCCGCTTCGACGGTGGACGTCGATGAATACACGCGGCTGTCCATGGAAGCGGACAGGTACCTGACCGAGCTGCACTGGTTCCTGTGGTCGCCACGCGTGCCCCAGTACTTCGTCATGCAGCCGTGGATCGTCGGCTACAATGGCGAGTTGCGCCTCGGCTTCATGGACCGTGGGCCGGTGATCTTCGCTCGGCTCTGGATCGACGATCAGTTGCGCGACGAGTACGTCAACTAGTGACTGACGGTGGGGTGGTAGATCGGCTGCCACCCCACTCCCATCAGCGGAGGAGACCGACTTGCGAGCCTATGTGATCAGGAGACTCCTGCTGATGGTGCCGACGCTGCTGATCCTCAGCGCGCTGGTGTTCCTCTCGGTCCGCTTCATTCCCGGCGACATCATCGACGCGCTGGAGAGCCGGATGGACTATCTGGCCGCGCCGCTGGACCGCGAGCAGTTGGAGCGCGTCCTCGGGCTCGATGCACCGATCCACGTCCAGTACGTGCGCTGGGTCGGCGACATCCTGGTGCGCGGCACGCTGGGCGATTCGCTGCTCGGCAAGGACACCGTCGAAGCCAAGATCTGGCTGCGCGCCGGACCGACCTTTCAGTTGGGGCTGATGGCGCTCGTCATCGCCATGGTCATTGCCCTGCCGGTGGGCATCTTCTCCGCCATCCGTCAGGACACCGCCGGGGACTACGCAGGCAGAACGGTCGCGGTGCTGGGGCTGGCCACGCCCAACTTCTGGCTCGCGCTGATGGTGATCATCTATCCCGCCCTATGGTGGGACTGGTCACCGCCGATCATCATGGTGCGGTTCCTCGACGATCCGTGGGAAAGCCTGGGGGTCTTCATCATCCCCAGCATCATTCTCGGCACCGCCCTCTCGGCCGGCACGATGCGGATTACCCGCACGATGATGCTCGAGGTGCTGCGCCAGGACTACGTGCGCACGGCGTGGGCCAAGGGGCTGCGCGAGCGGATGGTCGTGCTACGCCACGCCATCAAGAACGCGATGATCCCGGTGTTGTCCGCCATCGGCTTGGCGGTGCCGCTGTTGGTGGGCGGCTCGGTGATCATCGAGAACATGTTCAACCTGCCCGGCATGGGTCAGATGATGCTGGTGGCGCTGGAGGATCGCGACTACCCGGTCGTGTCCGGGGTGAACCTGTTCTTCGGCACCGGCGTGCTGGTGATCAACCTCATCATCGATCTGCTCTACGTGTCCCTCGACCCGCGGGTGCGGTACCAGTAGTGGGGGCGCGGCATGAGTAACGTCGGGCGCACCACGCTGGCCAGCCTTTTTCGGCGCGCGGCGGACGCGCGGTCGCGGGGCGGGCGGGCGGCGCGCGGGTTCCTGGCGCGGCTGGTCAGAGAGAAGCCGCTCGGCGCGGCGAGCGCCGCGGTGGTCGTGCTCCTTATCTTCGTCAGCATCTTCGCCGAGACCCTGGCGCCCTACGACATCCTTGAGGTCAACGCCAAGGACCGCCTGCAGGGCGCCTCGGCGGCGCATTGGTTGGGCACCGATCACCTGGGCCGCGACCTGCTGACGCGCATCATCTACGGCGCGCGGCTTTCGTTGGCGGTAGGCCTCGCGGCGACCGCCCTCAACGTCCTGGTAGCCCTGCTGATCGGCGGGGTGTCCGGCTTCATCGGCGGCCGGCTCGACCTGGTCACGCAGCGTTTCGTCGATGCCTGGATGGCATTCCCGGGGCTGCTGCTGCTGTTGACCATCATGTCGATCGTCGGTCGCGGCCTGCCGCAGATCATCATCACCCTCGGCGTGTCCGGCGGCATCGTCGGCTCGCGGGTGGTGCGCGGCGCGGTGATCAGCGTGCGCGAGAACATGTACTTCCAGGCGGCGCAGACGGTCGGCAGCCGCACCGGCAGGACGATTCTGCGCCACGTGATTCCGAACATCGCGCCGGTGCTGGTCGTCATCTTCAGCATCAACATCGGCGGGGTGATCATCAGCGAGGCCAGCTTGAGCTTCCTGGGCTTCGGCCTGCCGATCGAGATTCCGAGTTGGGGCGGCCTCCTGAGTCGCGAGGGGCGCCGCTACATGGAACAGGCGCCGCACCTGGCGCTGTGGCCGGGGCTGGCGCTCACCATCACCGTCTACTGCCTGAACAACTTCGGCGACGCGGTACGGGACCTGCTCGATCCGCGGCTGCGCGGCGGCACCGGCCGCTACGACGTGGGCGACCGCAGACCACGGAAGGCAGGACACGCGGCTGCCGAGAAATGAGCCGCGTCCGGCGGCTCGGCGCAGTTGCCTTCATCGCCGCGCTCGCGCCAGGTTCGTCCGCGACCCCCGCGGAACCGATCGCCGCCGGTGACGTCGACGCCCGATGAGTCGTTCGTGATACGATTCCGCAGTCCCTGCAGAGCCGCTTCCACGTGCCGTAAGTGAGATAGGGCGTCACCAAATACGAGGACACGCGGCCAACGCCGTGGGGGCCGTCATACGCGTCGACTAAGAGGTCGCCGAGGAGGAGATCCTGAATAGATGAAGACTAGAGCCGCATTGGTCACCGAACCGGGCAAGCCGTTGACTATCGACGAGATCGAGTTACCCGATCCCAAGCCGAACCAGGTCATCGTCAAGATGTCGTCCACCGGGGTTTGCCTATCCCAGGTGCACGAGATCGCCTCGGCAACCCCGGATCAGTGTCCCCATTTCCTGGGCCACGAGGGAACCGGGGTCGTATCTGACGCCGGTCGGGACGTGACCCACGTCAAGGAGGGAGACTCCGCGATCGTGACGTGGGTGCCGAGGTCAGGCTTCCCAGGACGAGGTTACATCGACGGGATAAGCCCCCTTGGCGCCACGTATCGTGAAGAGCTGATACAAGGTCCGGTCTATACATACGGCGAGGATTCGCTGGCCGATGAGCAGCTCGTAATACCTATTTCAAGCGAGGACGCTAGCCTCGAGAGCTGTATCGTAGGCTGCGCGGTGCTGACCGGTGCCGGCGCGGTCCTGCACACGGCCAAAGTCCGCCCCGCGGATTCGGTGTGCATCATAGGTGCTGGAGGAATCGGCTTGTCGGCCATCAAGATGGCCTCGCTTCTACAGGCCTATCCTGTCATCGCCGTAGACATCGTCGACGAGAAGCTCGAATTTGCCAAGCAATGGGGAGCGACCCACACGGTTAACGCCTCAGAGGTGGACCCTATAGAGGCCGTTTGGGAGATCACGGGAAAGGGCGTGGACTTCTCGTTCGACGCCATAGGGAAACGGGAGGTGCACGAGCAGCTCCTACCCATGACCCGCAGCGGAGGTCCCGGAGCCGACAACGTGGGCGGCATGGCGGTCTTGATAGGATGGCCTCAGAAGGAGATGACCCTCAACGCCGAGCACTTCGTATTTAACCAGCGCCAATACCGAGGCAGCCACGGCTCGAGCATTCCTGAGCGTGACTTCCCCATGTTTCTGAGGTTGCATCGAGAGGGGCTTTTCCCGCTGGACAAGCTGGTCACCAGACAGTACACCTTGGATCAGACCAACGAGGCCATTGACGACTTGGCCAACGGAAGAATCGCCGGCCGCTCCATCATTGTGTTCTGAGCCCATGATACGTCGGAACGTGCTCAGGGAGCGTCAGCCTGCTTGCCGATGAACGAGTATCCCTGTTCATCGACGAGCCTGACAACTACCTTTCATTGCGAGAGACCCAGCCTTGGCTGGCGCACGCGAGAGCAGTATCCGAAGCAGTTGCGTGACATTCGTGGTAGACAACGGAAGGTCCTGCTGGTAGTGACCGACGCGGATGCGAATACCACGGCGGTCCGACCATCCATCAGGCGAAGACCCACCTCTCGCGGCTGTTGAAGGAGGTGCAGGCGGGGGAGACCATCGTGATATTGAATGGCTCGACACCGGTTGCCAGGTTGATCGCCTTCGACCGTGACGTGAGGCGGCGCCCGCGGGTGGGAACGCGCACCTCCGCGCCGGTGCGGTACTCCGATGACGCATTCCGCCCGCTCAGCGATGAGGCTCTGCGGGAGTGGGGCCTCTGAACCGCTATCGCCGTGGCCCTCGGCACCGGCGCCGCGATCCTGACACCGGACGATGCAATCCAGG
>JAPPGB010000165.1 GCA_028821475.1 Spirochaetaceae bacterium | reverse complement strand
CTCCTATACCGCAGGAGTGCCGCCACCGGCTGCCCCTGCGCGCCGCGCCATGCGAGACCGCCCGCCGCCGGTGCGCCGGGACGCCGGCGTGCGCACCGGGAGCCGCCTCGACGTGTCCGGCATGCGCGGTCGCGGCGGGGTGCAGGTGCGCCCTCCCGCCTCGGCTGTCCCTGTGCGCCGCTCCCCGCACGACCGCCCTCAGGCGTGCCGGGACGCCGGCATACGCACCGCGAGCCGCCATGCAGTACCCGGCGTGCTCGGCGGCGCCGAAGCAGGCCGCCGGCGGCCCGCCCGCGGAACGCGCCGCCACGGCCGCGCTCCCGGCCGCGCGCGGCGGTGCACCGCGGGACGCGAGCCCGCTTACCCCGGTGTGCAGTCCGGTTGTCCTACGATGCGGCGCCGGGGGCGCGCAGATGAGCGATGATGCGGTCCGCGAAGTCGCTGGTGCCGACTTCGTTGGCGCCGTCCATGAGCCGTGCGAAGTCGTAGGTCACGCAGCGCTCGCCAATCGTGCGGGTCAGTGCGCCGTCGATCAGGCGCGCCGCCTCGGTCCAGCCGAGGTACTCGAACATCATCACGCCGGACAGGATCACCGAGGAGGGATTGATCACGTTCTTGCCGGCATACTTGGGGGCGGTGCCGTGGGTGGCCTCGAACACCGCGTGGCCGGTCTTGTAGTTGATGTTGGCGCCGGGGGCGATGCCGATGCCGCCCACCTGCGCGGCGAGCGCGTCGGAGATGTAGTCGCCGTTCAGGTTCATGGTCGCCACCACGTCGAACTCCGCCGGGCGGGTCAGCACCTGCTGCAGGAAGATGTCGGCGATGGTGTCCTTGATCAGGATCTTGCCCTCCGGCACCTCGTCGTCGACATCGTCCCAGGTCACGGTGCGGTCTCCGTAGTGCTCGGCGGCCACGCCGTAGCCCCACTCCCGGAACGCGCCCTCGGTGAACTTCTGGATGTTGCCCTTGTGCACCAGGGTGACGCTGCGGCGGCCGTGCTCGATGGCGTAGTCGATGGCCGCGCGCACCAGCCGCTCGGTGCCGGTGCGGCTGATCGGCTTGATGCCGATGCCGGAGTCGGTGCGCACGGCCCAGCCCAACTCGTCCTTCAGGAAGCGCAGCAGCTTGCCCGCCTCCGCGCTGCCGGCCGGCACCTCGAAGCCGGCGTACACGTCCTCGGTGTTCTCCCGGAACACCACCATGTCGACCAGCTCCGGGCGGCGCACCGGGGAGGGCACGCCGGGGTAGTACTTGACCGGGCGCAGGCACACGTACAGCTCCAGGCGCTGGCGCAGCGCCACGTTCAGGCTGCGGATGCCGCCGCCCACCGGCGTGGTGAGCGGCCCCTTGATGCCGACCAGATGGTCGCGGAACGCCTGCTCGGTGGCTTCCGGCAGCCAGCTCCCGGTGCGGTCGAACGCCTTCTGGCCGGCCAGCACCTCGGTCCAGGCCACGGCGCGGCCGCCGCCGTAGGCCTGCTCCACGGCGGCGTCGAAGATGCGCACCGCGGCGGCCCAGATGTCGGGTCCGGTGCCGTCGCCCTCGATGAACGGGACAAGGGGCCGATCCGGAACACTCAGTCCGGCATCGGTCATGGTGATCAGTTGTGCCACGGGAACTCCAGTTTCGGTTGGCTGTGCTGCGCTGCCGGGCCAAGGTGCAGCCGCGCACGCCCCGGAGTCAACCGTGGCCGCGGCGCCAGCTCCGGCAATCCCCCATGACGCCGGTCATTCCTTGACCACCACGGCGATGCGGTTGTCCCGGGCCGCGTTCACGGCCAGGCGAACGGTTCCGGTGTTGTGCCCGAGCGTGGCGAACGCATTGGAGTGCGGCGGTTGGGTGAGTGCATTGAGGCTCTGCAGGGAGTGCAGGTAGGGGCCGACCTGCGTCGAGCGGCCGGTCAGTTGCGGCCCGGCGCAGGCCGGTACCGGGTCCGGCGGCTCGAACCGGTAGTTGTACAGGTTGATCGAGCCCAGCCGGAACTGCAGGCCGCCGGCACTCGACGTGGTCCAGGTGCCCGGGTTGTAACGGTACGGTGCCGGCGCCCCGGTGTCGTCGGACAGCAGGACGGCCACGCCCCAGTCGGCCAGCACGTCCGAGAACGGGACACGGTGGCCCAATCCGGCCAGCGCCGCCTCGACCGCGTCAACGCCGGACTTGTTGTTCTGCACGATTTCGCCGAACAGCTCGGCGCCGCCGTAGGAGCGTGCCAGGTAGGCGCCCATCGCGTAGACGATCGAGTAGTTGGCGAGCCTGCCGTTCCAGGTAGTCACCCCGACGTCGTTGAACAGGTTGTAGATCGGCAGGCGGCCGCCGTCGTTGCCCGAAGAGCCGGCGGTGGGATCGTCGTAGGCGACCCCGCGCGGGCCGTTCACCGTCAGCTTCTCGGCGACCAGGTCCTCCGCCACTTCCGACGCCATCTCGTTGAGCCACGAATGACTGGTGGCGCCGTGCCGGACCCGCTTCTGGTAGAAGTGGATCATGTGCTGGAACTCGTGCGCCAGGACGCTGATGAAAATGCTCGGCGCGCGGTCGGTAATCTCCCACGTCGGCCCCTCGGCGAGGGCCAGGAACGCCGAGTCCATGAAGAAGATCAGCCGTTCCGCCGACGCCGCGGTCGCGGAATCGGCGGGGTCTTTTCGGTAGTTGTTCAGGCTGGAGAAGAACCCGCCGATGCGGCACTCGCCCGGTTGCGGGGCGCCGTCCGAGCCGATATCGAACACCAGGATGTGAATCTGGTCCGCGGCGTCCGGTGGAATGAGCGAAGCATTCCCGTGCGGACCCCACGGGTCGCCGAAGATGGCGGTGACCCAGTCGTGGATGTCGTTGCCGGCTCCGGAGCTCAGGAATCGGCCGGCCATCGCCTCCACCATCGCACTGGTGACGCAGGGTCCGGCGCCGCTGCAGTCGGTTCCGAAGTCGGCGTCGGCCACCCACACCGTCGCCGTCGTGGAGCCGTCCGTAACGACGGCGCGAGCGGTGGCCGTGACACTGCTGAGGGTGTCGATGCCGGTTTGATCCTGGAAGGTCAGGGTGTCGCCTTCCACCGCTTCCCGCCGCGGCCACGCGCGCAGGCGCGCGCTCGTGGTACTGGTCCCGCGCGGCAACGGCCCGGTGTTGTTGAACGCGCCGATCCAGGCTCGTTCCGGCGCCGGTGGGCTCAACGCGGGGCGCGGCGGCGGCCGATACTCGTCCTGCACGGACCCCTTCATCCTCCCGGCCGCGGCCTGCGGTGGCGGCAGTCTCCTGACCTCCGGACTCGCGGTGCCGTCGGCGGTGTTGGTGGCGATCACGTATACCTCGGCCGTGGCGCTGTCCAGGTCCAGCGTGATTGTCTTCCCGGCGATCGGCGCGCCGCCCGGGTTTATGGCGAACACCTGGTCCCCGTGCCCACGGTAGCGAAAGCTGGTATACACCCCCGGCGTACCGGGTGGCGGCGCCGGCGCCGGCGTACCGGGAGGGGGCGCCGGCGTTGGCGTCGCGGCGCTGTCTCCCACCTCGAACTCCGCGATCTCGATGCCGGCGCCGCTGCCGCCCGCCTCGCCGGGGCCGGTGAACGTGCCGGAGAAGGAACTGACGCCGCCGTGGTTGTACACGCGGGCGACGTAGCTGGTCTGCTCCGCGCCGCAGTTGTCGCGATGGTTCACACGGACCACGTAGGACCCCGCCGGTGGCGCCGCCCGCGACCACGCGGCGTGTTCGGTCCGGAACGGGCGAGGATCCGGGGCGCTGCAGTGCGAGTCGAAGTCGAGCACGCCGCCGCTTCCGGCCTCCCTCGCGCCGGAGTAGATCTCGTCGCCTGCCGGATCCACCACGTGCAGATCGAGGTCTGCCTCCGAATCCCACGACAGGGTGACCTGCACCTCGCCGAACGCCACCGCCGCATTCGACATCCGGTGGCAGTTGACCGGGCCGACCGCGCCGCCGGCGTCGACCGCCGCTACCGGAACGCAGCTCGCGGCAATCGCGACGTCCACGTCGAAGGGGACCTGCCCGCGCAGCCGGTACGGCGCGGCGGCATCCGCCACGTCGAACTCCAGGTGACCGGGGCTCTCGCCGCCGACCGCGACCAGGAGCTTGACGACGGCGGCGCCGGACTCGGGCTCGATGTCGAGGAATATCGTACCGCCGGCCGCGAACACCGCGCTGCCGGACACCAGCACGGCCGGTCCGCCGCTCGGACCCGGCAGGCCGCCGTCCCGCGCCGCGCCGGCGGCCTCGCCCACGGTAACCGCGGATACGACCGGGGTAGTGTCCGGCTGGGGTGCGACCGGTACCGAAGACTCCGGCTCGCCACTCTCACCCGGGGAATCCGGCTCCGGCGTCGGGGCCGCCGCGGAGCAGCCGGCCACCGCCAGCACGGCGAGCGCGGCCAGGAGGATGGGGCCGGGGTCCCGGGCCGGTCCGCGCCAAGTGTGCCTGGCGCAGCGCCGCGGCCATGGCAGCCGCCTTGCCCGGCACGGGCCGGCGTTCGTGGTTCCGTGCGTCTGCTCCACGGCGGCGTCCCCGCGAATCAGCCGCGCTCGCGGGCGAGCGCGTAGGAGGCGACTTCGAGTTGCGCGGGGAAGCCGGGGCCGGACGCCGGTTGCACAATGTATCCGTTCACGGTCACCCGGCGCTGCTGCAGGTCCCAGAGCGGGTCCGCCTGCTCGCCGACCAGTTGGTACTGCTCGTTGGCGCCGGTGACGATGACCAGGGTGACCAACGGGTCCGAGCCGGTCACCACCACCCGGCCGGTGACCGCGATCATCTCGTCGACCGCGGGCGCCGCCGGCTCAGCCGCAGCCGGCCCGTTCGGCGTGGCGGCCGCTTGCGGCGCGGCGGGCTGGTCCGCGTCGGAGGCACATGCCGCGCATGCCAGCAGCACCGCGGCGCCCAGCGCCATGGCCGGTCCGGCGCGCTTCATCCCAAGACGCCCATCATTCCCCGGCGGCCCCTGGCGGCGGTCACTCCTTGACCACCACCGTGATGCGGTTCTCGGCCTCCGCACTGACGCTCAGGCGCAGGGTGCCCGAGTGGCGTCCGAGCGTGGTGTACATGTTGGAGTGCGGCGGCTGCGTACGCTCGTTGAACACCGGCAGCGGATGCAGAAACGGCCCCGGCCGGGCCAGGCGGCCCGGCGCGTAGATGTAGTTGTACAGGTTGATCGACCCCAGCCGGAACTCCGTGCCGCCGGCGAAGGAGGTCCGCCAGGCGCCGGTGTTGTACCGGTACGGGGCGGGCGCGCCGGCGTTGTCCGACAGCAGGGTCGCGGCCGCCCAGTTGGTCAGCAGGTCCAGGAACGACTCGTCGTGGCCCTGGTTGCGCAGCGCCCCCTCGACCGCGCCGACGCCGGCGCGGTCGCTCTGCACGAGGTCGCTGAACAGCGCGGCGCCGCCGTAGTTGCGGGCCAGGTAGGCCCCGAATGCGTACACCACCGAGTAGTTGGCCAGGTAGCCGTCCCAGGTGGTGACCTGGATGTCGTTGTAGAGGTTGTATTGCGGCAGGCGTCCCCGCCGGTTGTCGGGATCGCCCGCGGCGGGGTCGTCGTAGGCGACCGCGCGCGGTCCGTCGTTCATCATCTTGTCGGCGACCAGGTCCTCGGCCACCTCGGAGGCCGCCTCGTTGAGCCACGTCTCGCTGACCGTATCTCGCAGGACCGGCTTCTGGTAGAAGTGGATCATGTGCTGGAATTCGTGCGCCAGGGTGCCGAGCCACGCTTTCGGCAGCCGGTCGGTCACCTCCCAGGTGTCGCCCGAGGCCGTCGCCAGCCACGGCGAGTCCATGAAGAACGCCAGCCGTTCGAGCGAGTGTTGGAGGAGCTCGTGGTCGGGCTGTCGCAGCCGGTTGTGCAGCCCGGTGAAGTAGCCGACGATGCGCGATCCCGTGATGTAGCCGTCGTTCTGGATGTCGAAGGCGAAGACGTGAATCTCGCGGGCGGCCTCAGCCGGAATCAGGAGCGGCTGACCGTCCCGTCCCACCACGCTGTGCGGGCCCCACGGTGCGCCGAAGATGGCCGTGATCCAGTCGTGGATGTCGTTGCTCGCACCGGGGCGGAGGAAACGCTCGGCGACCGCGTCCACCATCTCCTGCGTGACGCAGTCGCCGCGGCTGGCGCAGGTGTCCGCCCACTCCTGGTCGGCGACCCACAGCGCGACCCTCGTGGTGCCGTCCGTCACCACCTTGCGGACGGTCGCGGGCACCAGGATCTTGTCGACCGCGTCGTAAAAGTCGATCCGGTCGCCCTCCGCGACCGCGGGCTGCGCCTGCAACTCCGCGATCCGGCCCGGGGCGGCCGATCCCTCCCACACCGGCGGGCCGTCGTTGAAGTTGTTGAACTCCGTGATCCACCGCAGCCGCGGCGACACCTGCCCGCCCGGCGCCGGCCTCGGCTCCGGTTGCTGGACGGCCTGCGCCGGCGGCTGCAGTCCCTTGGCTGCCGCTTCGCGCCGATCGAGCCGCTCGATCTGGGGACTGACGTGGAAGTTGCCGGCGGTGGCGACCACGTATACCTCCGCCGCGGCGGAGCCCAGGTTCAGTGTGTAAAGCGTCTGGTCGAGCACCTCGCCGTTCGGGTTGAGGACGAACACCTGGTCGCCGCTGCCGCGGTAGCTCGACGACAGCGCCCTCGCCGGCTCAGGCGGCGCTTCGCCCGGCACCTCGAAGGTCGTGACTACCTGGCCGGTACCGCGGGCGGAATCTTCGTCGCCGGGCCCGGTCAAGGTGCCGTTGAAGACGCTGACGGTGCCGTGGTTGTAGACGCGCAGCACGTAGTTGGTCTGCTCGGCCTCGCAACTGTCGTAGTGGCTGAGGCGCACCTCGTAGCGCCCCGGCGGCGGCGTGCCCTCCGTCCAAGCGATACGCTCGTTGCGAATGTTGTGCGGTTGGCACTCGTCGGACCTGGGGAACAGCACGCCGCCGCTCTCGACCGTTCTGCTTGCCGAGTAGACTTCGTGGCCGGTCGGGTCGGCCACGTGCAGGTCAAGGTCGGCGTCGGTGTCCCACGATACCGTGACCTGCACGTCGCTGTACGCCGTGCTGGCGCCGATCATCTCGTGGCAGGCCGGCGCGCCCACCGCGCCGCCGGCATCCACCGCCGACACGCTCAGGCAGCCTCTCGGGAGCGGCTCCATGTCGAACGGCACCTCGCCCACCAGCCGGTACGAGCCGGCAGCGTCCGGCACGTCGATCTCGTAGTAGCCGAAGCCCTCCTCGCCGATCGACACGATCAGCTTGTCGACGGCCGCTCCCGGCATCGGCTCGATGTCCAGGAATACCAACCCGCCGGCGACGTAGAAATGGTTGCCCGTCACCGCGACGGCGGGTCCATCGCCGGGCTCCGGCACGTCCGCCAATCGGAGCACGCCCGTACCGCCTGCGGCGGTTACTTCCGACACAATCGACCCGATTGCCGAATACTGTTGGATCACGATGGAAAAGGAGGTCGTGTCGGTGCGCCCGTTTGCATCGCGCACGACGTAGGTGATGGGGTAGCTGCCGGCAGTGGTCGGCGTGCCGGTCAGCGTGCGCTCGACCGCGTCGAACTCCAGCCCCGGCGGGACGCTCGGCTCAAGCGAATACCTCAGCGTGCCACTGCCGCCGGTGGCGGCGGGAAGCACGAGCGGACGGATAGCCCGACCGGCCAGGTACGTCTGGTCGAACACCGCCCGTTCCGCCGGAAACTTCGGAGCGTTGACCGGAGCGGCCGCGGAGCAGCCGACCAGCGCCAGGGCGGCAAGCGTGGCCAAGAGGGCCGGGGCGAGGTTCCAGGATCGAAGGAGCCGCCACGGGCCGCAAGCGAGTGATTGTTTCGTGTCTTCACCATGTATAAGTGCTTTTACCATGTCGTCACTGTATAAATAACACAGCGATCGTATATAGGGAACCAGGCTGGAGCCGGACAACCCGGACCGCCACGCCGCGTGTGACGATACACCGGCGCGGGTCGAACCCACGCCCGGATCGCAGTGGACGATCTTCGGCGAACCCGCTCGACCGTCAACCGCGGTCGCGGGTGCGGGAGTAGGAGGCGACTTCGAGTTGTGCCGGGAAGCCGGGGCCAGACGCCGGTTGCACGATGTATCCGTTCACGGTCACCCGGCGCTGCTGCAGGTCCCACAGCGGGTCCGCCTGCTCGCCGACCAGTTCGTACTGCTCGCCGGCGTCGGTGACGATGACCAGGGTGACGAGCGGGTCCGAGCCGGTCACCACGACCCGTCCGGTGACCGCGATCATCTCGTCCGCCGCGGGCGCAACCGGCTCTGCCGCGGCCGGCCCGTTCGGCGCGGCGGTCGCTTGCGCCGCGGCAGGCTGGTCCGCGTCCGAGGCGCATGCCAGCAGCACCGCGGCGGCCAGCGCCATGGCCACGCCGGCGCGCTTCATCCCATGACGCCCATCATTCCCCGGCGGCTCCGGCGGCGGTCACTCCTTGACCACCACCGTGATGCGGTTCTCGGCCTCCGCACTGACGCTCAGGCGCAGGGTGCCCGAGTGGCGTCCGAGCGTGGTGTACATGTTGGAGTGCGGCGGCTGCGTACGCTCGTTGAACACCGGCAGCGGATGCAGAAACGGCCCCGGCCGGGCCAGGCGGCCCGGCGCATAGATGTAGTGGTACAGGTTGATCGACCCCAGCCGGAACTCCGTGCCGCCGGCGTAGGAAGTCCGCCAAGTGCCGGTGTTGTACCGGTACGGGGCGGGCGCGCCGGTGTTGTCCGACAGCAGGGTCGCGACCGCCCAGTTGGTCAGCAGGTCCAGGAACGACTCGTCGTGGCCCTGGTTGCGCACCGCCCCCTCGACCGCGCCGACGCCGGCGCGGTCGCTCTGCACGAGGTCGCCGAACAGTGCGGCGCCGCCGTAGTTGCGGGCCAGGTAGGCCCCGAATGCGTACACCACCGAGTAGTTGGCCAGGTAGCCGTCCCAGGTGGTGACCTGGATGTCGTTGTAGAGGTTGTAGCCTGGGAGGCGTGACCCCCGGTTGCCGGGATCGCCCGCCGTGGGATCGTCGTAGGCGACCGCGCGCGGTCCGTCGATCATCATCTTGTCGGCGACGAGGTCCTCGGCCACCTCGGAGGCCGCCTCGTTGAGCCACGTCTCGCTGATGGTGTTGTGGACGACCGGCTTCTGGTAGTAGTGGATCATGTGCTGGAACTCGTGCGCCAGGGTGCCGAGCCACGCTTTAGGCCGGCGGTCGGTCACCTCCCAGGTCTCTCCTTCGGCCTCCGCCAACCACGGCGAGTCCATGAAGAACGCCAGCCGTTCGAGCGAGTGTTGGAGGACCTCGTGCCCAGGCTGCCGCAGCAGGTTGTGCAGCCGCGTGAAGTAGCCGACGACGCGCGACCCCGTGATGTAGCCGTCGTTTTCGATGTCGAAGGCGAAGATGTGAACCTCGCGGGCGGCCTCAGCCGGAATCAGGAGCGGCTCGCCGTCCCGCCCCACCACGCTGTTCGGGCCCCACGGCGCGCCGAAGATGGTCGTGATCCAGTCGTGGATGTCGTTGTCGGCACCGGGGCGGAGGAAACGCTCGGCGACCGCGTCCACCATCTCCTGCGTGACGCAGTCGCCGCGGCTGGCGCAGGTGTCCACCCATTCCTGGTCGGCGACCCACAGCGCCACGCTCGTGGTGCCGTCCGTCACCACCTTGCGGACGGTTGCAGGTACCAGGATCTTGTCGACCGCGTCGTAAAAGTCGATCCGGTCGCCCTCTGCGACCGCGGGCTGCGCCTGCAGCTCCGCGATCCGGCCCGGGGCGGCCGATCCCTCCCACACCGGCGGGCCGTCGTCGAAATTGTTGAACTCCGTGATCCACTGCAGCCGCGGCGACACCTGCCCGCCTAGGGCCGGCCTCGGTTCCAACTCCTGGACGACCTGCGCCGGCGCCGACAATCCCTTGGCCGCCGCTTCGCGCAGATCGAGCCGCTCGACCTGCGGATCCACGTGGTAGTTGCCGGCGGTGGCGGCCACGTATACCTCCGCGGAGGCGGAGCCCAGGTTCAGCGTGTAGAGGGTCCGGTCGAGAACCTCGCCGTTCGGGTTGAGGACGAACACCTGGTCGCCGCTGCCGCGGTAACTGGACGAGATCGCTTGCGCCGGCTCGGGCGGCGCTTCGCCCGGCACCTCGAACGTGGTAATCACCTGGCCGGTGCCGCGGGCGGCATCGTCGCCGGGCCCGGTCAAGGTGCCGGTGAAGGTGCTGACGGTGCCGTGGTTGTAGACGCGCAGGACGTAGTTGGTCTGCTCGGCCTCGCAACTGTCGAAGTGGCTGAGGCGCACCTCGTAGCGCCCCGGCGGCGGTGTGCCTTGCGTCCATGCGATGCGCTCGTTGCGGACGTTGTCGACCTCGCACTCGTCGGACGTCGGGAACAGCACGCCGCCGCTCTCGACCCTCTTGCTTGCGAAGTAGACTTCGTGGCCGGTCGGGTCGGCCACGTGCAGGTCGAGGTCGGCGTCGGTGTCCCAGGATACCGTGACCTGCACGTCGCTGAACGCAGTGTCGGCGCCGATGAACACGTGGCAGGCCGGCGAGCCCACCGCGCCGCCGGCATCCACCGCCGACACGTACAGGCAGCCATTCGGAAGCGGCTCCATGTCGAACGGCACCTCGCCCACCAGCCGGTACGAGCCGGCGGCGTCCGGTACGTCGATCTCGTAGTAGCCGAAGCCCTCCGGGCCGATCGACACGATCAACCGGTCGACGGCCGCGCCCGGCACCGGCTCGATGTCCAGGAATACCGATCCGCCGGCGACGTAGACGTGGTTGCCGGTCGCCGCGACGGCGGGTCCGCCGCCGGGTTCCGGCACGTCCTGGAAGCGGAGCACGCCCGCGCGGCTTCCGGCGGTTACGTCCGACAAGATCGACCCGATCGCCGAATACTGCTGCACGACGATCGCAAAGGAGATCTCGTCGGTCCGCCCGTTCGCATCGCGCACGACGTAGGTCATGGGGTAGGTGCCGGCAGTGGTCGGCGTGCCGGTCAGCGTGCGTTCGACCGCGTCGAATTCCAGCCCCGGCGGAACGCTCGGCTCGAGTGAATACCTCAGTGTGCCACTGCCGCCGGTGGCGGCGGGAAGCACGAGCGGGTGGATGGACCGATCAGCCAGGTACATCTGGTCGAAGACCGCCTGTTCCACGCTCGCCGGGAACTTCGGAGCGTTGACCGGGGCGGCCGCGGAGCAGCCGATCAGGGCCAGGGTGGTGAGGGCGGCCGGGACGGCCGCGGCGAGGGCCTGCCATCGACGGCGCCGGTGCGCGCCGGGAGCGGTGTCCGGTTTCTGTTGCATTTCGCAACACTTGTAACACATCGCCGGGAGTTACGGGAACGGAAGTACGCAAACTGTCGTGGCGGGACCTGTGATAGGGTGGCGGGGTGTTGAAGAACTTCCAGGTTCCCGACGAGATCGCGGTGCGCGTGCCGGAGCAGGCGATGCGCTGGACCACCGAGCGGCTGCTGGAGGCGGTCGGCATGCCGGCGGCGGACGCGCGCCAGACGGCCGACGTGCTGATCTACGCGGACCTGCGCGGCATCGACACGCACGGGGTCAGCAACATGCTGCGCGCCTACCTGCGCAATCTCGCCGGCGGCCAGTACAACCCGGCGCCGAGGTGGCGCATGGCGCGCGACAACAAGGCCACCTGCGTGATCGACGGCGACGGCGGCCACGGCATGGTGATCGCGCCGCTCGGCATGCGCCAGGCGATCGAGCGCGCTGCCGCGTACGGGGTGGGCAGCGTGTCGGTGATGAACTGCCGCCACCTGGGGCCGTGCTCCTACTACGCGCACATGGCGATAGCGCACCGCATGCTGGGCCAGGCGACCACCGCCGGCGGAGTGGGCATGGTGCCCACGTTCGGCTCCAGGCCGCTGCTGGGGCTCAACGCGATGGCGTTCGCGGCGCCCACGGAACGCAACCCGCCGTTCATCTACGACGCCGCGCCGAGCGTGGTGGCCGGCAACAAGCTGCAGCTCGCGCGGCGCCTGGGGCAGAACGTGCTGCCCGGGTGGGTCGCCGACGAACACGGCAATCCGATCATGGAGGAGGTGCCGGTGCCCGACCGGCCGATGCTGCTGCCGCTGGGGTCGACGCGCGAGGGCGGCTCGCAGAAGGGCTACGCACTGAGCGTGATCGGCGAGATCCTGACCTCGGTGCTGTGCGCCTCGGGGGCGGGGCCGCGGCGCCGCGCCGGGTCGGCGCATCACTTCCTGGCCTACGACATCGCCTCCTTCTGCGACCCGGACGAGTTCATCGCCGACCTGGACCGCTACCTGACCGATCTGCTGGAGTGCCCGGCGGTGCCCGGCGCCGGCCGGGTGCTGTACTCCGGCTACCCGGAGGCGCACACCGAGGCCGAACGGCGGCGCGACGGCATTCCCTACCACCCGGAGGTGATCGAGTGGTTCCGAGGCGCCGCCGCGGAGCATGGCGTCGCCTGGCGGCTGGACTGATCGTGCGGCACCGACCGCGCACCGCGTGCTGGCCTGCACCGGCGCGCCGCAGTATTATTCTGCGCATGCAACGAAGTCGTCTCTGCGCCGTTCTTGTTGTGCTGCTGGCGCTCGTCGTCAGCCCCCTGTTCGCCCAGTTCGAGGATCGCGACACCCTGATCGGGCTCGACGTGGGCGGGCCGGTATTCGGAGTCTACTCGGGGTCGTTCGAGCAGGTGCTGCTGGACGACGTGAGCATCTACGTTCGTGTGGGCTACGAAAACCCCGAGTACAGCCTGCTGTACCGGGAGTCGATCAATGAAGAGTGGGATCTCTGGTCGATCGACGGCCAGATCGGCGCCAACTACTATCCGCAGAATCTCGCGCCGGAGGGCGCCTACGTCGGCGTCGGGGTGCGGCCCGCCTTCGTGCGGGTCAGCGACGGCGACACCGAGGCGGAGACCTTCACCCTCGGGTTCACTACCCAGTTGGGGTACCGGTTCGTGATCGGCCCCGTCGTGTTCGGGCCGTACGGCAGGATGGCGTACGCCTGGGCATTCAATCCGCTGCCCGACTTCGGCGACGAGGAGACCCTGAGCGGGTTCGGCTCCGGGTTCCTGCTCAGCGCGGGCATCGACGTCAGCATCGCGTTCTGAGCGCGCCGGAGGCTGCCCGGCATCTTGGCTGTTCCACTTCGGCGACCCGCCGCTGCCGTCGGGGCATTGCTGCTGGCCGCGGCCGGTACGGTGTCGACCGGGTGCCGCGGCGATTACCGGGAGTACCGGGTAGGCGATCGCTCCATCGACCGCCAGGTCCGTGAGTTGCTGGCGCTGCTGGAGCACGAAAGAGGGGGAGCCGACCGCCGCTTCATGATTGTCCAGGAGATATCGAAGACACTGCGCGCGGCCGGCGCGCCGCGCCGCCAACTGCTGTTCCTGGCCACTTACGTGGAGACCCACCCGGCGGACCCCTACAATGCGTACTATCTGATGGCGGTGGCCGAGGGCTACCGCGACCTGGGGCAGGATCCGTTGGCAGCGCATTACTACGAGCGCATTCTGCGCAACTACACCGACGCCGCGGTGCGCGGGCGGTCGATCCACCTTACCGCGCTGGACGAGCTGATCGCGCTGGAGGAGGACCCGCAGCGCCTGGTGGGCTTTTACCAGGAGTTGATCGGCCGATTCGGCGATACCATCGACGTGGGGCGCAGCCACTTCTTCCTGGGCCGCGCGTACGAGGCGATCGGCGAGTGGGAGCAGGCGGTGGCCGCCTACCAGGTGTACCTGCAGCATCCCGGCACGGAGATACCCGGATTTCCGCACGCGCGCCGCGAGCTGCTCACCAAGGTCAACCTGCACTTCTCGGACAAGAGCTGGGTGATGGACGACCTGGACGCCCTGGTGAGCGCCATCAAGCGGGCGGTGGCGCTGCGCGACCGGCGCGCGGTGCAGCGCCTGCGCTCCAAGGCCGGCTTCTTCGCGATGTCGTGGGAGCAGCAGGTGGCCGACGAGATGGTGGGCCCGGTGTTCGACCTGTCCGCGTTCTCGCTTTCGCAGGTTCGCTTCGACGACGCGTTCGACGCCGACTCGAACGCCGACGAGGCGTTCATCCGCACCACCGGTTGGTCGTATCGGGTCAAGACCTGGTACCTGTACTTCCGGCGGGTCGACTTCAAGGCCGATCCGGAGATCGATGGCGGCTGGGAGTGGGCCGGCATCTTCCTGGGCGAAAAACGATGAGCAGCGTGCGACGGGAACGGCCGCGGCGGGTGCGCCGGGCCGCGGCGGCGGTGATCGCGGCACTGGCGGTGGCCGCGTTCGGGACCGCGGCGCCGGCGGGCGCCCAGACGCTGCGCCAGGCGGTGCCGGCCACCCTGGAGATTCCCGACCACCCGCGGGTGCACTACTACGCGCGCTCCTTCTCGTCCGCCGCCTCCCGGCAGTGGCTGCTCGGGGTGGTGGATCGCGCAAGCTTCTTTGCCCACCACATCCTGGGCCGGCTCGACGAGCACGGCATGCCGCCCGAGCTGCTGTTTCTGCCCGGCATCGAGTCGGGATTCTTCAACACCGCCACTTCGCCGGCGGGCGCGGTCGGGTTGTGGCAGTTGATGGGCAGCACGGCGCGCCACTACGGCCTGATTACCGACGAACTGGTCGACGAGCGGCGCGATTTCTGGAAAGCCACCGACGTTGCGTTGCGTGTGCTCAAGTGGAACCACGCGCAACTCGGGAACTGGGAGTTGGCGCTGGCCGCCTACAACGCCGGCCTGGGGCGGGTGTCCAGCTCGGTGCGATATGGCGGCACCAGCAACTACTGGGAGCTGCAGCGGCGCGGTCTGCTGCCGCGCGAAACGAGCGAGTTCGTGCCGCGCTACTTCGGGCTGCTGCTGGCGCTGCGCAACCTGCCGGCCGACCAGTGGCCGCGACTGGACGCGCTGCACCGGTGGCGCCGGGTGCCGGTGCCGCTCGGCGGCATCGAGTTGCGCCAACTGGGCCAGGTCGCCGGCGTGCCGCGCGGCGTGCTGGAGCGCGCCAACGCCGAGTTGCGCTACGGCTTGACGCCGGTGCGGATCGGCGCGAACGCGCACCAGATAAAGGTGCCGGCGCACTTCTACGAGCGGCTCACGGACGTCATCGCCTCCGGCGCCGACCTGATCCGGTTCCATCGCCACACGGTTCGCACCGGCGACACGATCTCCGAGCTGGCCGAGGCGTATCGGGTAACCCAGGCGCTGATTCGCGAATACAACCAGGGCGTCAACCCGCGGCGGCTGCAGATCGGCACGTCGCTGCACATCCCGCTGATCGAGGGTCTGGACCCGGCCGACGTGGCGCTGTCCACGCCGCGCGACCTGCGCACGTTCACGGCGCAGTACCAGGTGGTGAGCGGCGACTCGTTGTGGAAGATCGCGCAGCAGCACGACACCACCGTCGAGTCGCTGGTGTGGCACAACGACCTGCCGGCCGGCAGCACGCTGCACCCGGGGCAGGTGCTGCGCGTGCCGTATCGGTGGGCTCCAGCGGACGATTCGGGATTCGTGTGACCCTGCGCCGCGCGTTCGGAACTTTCGGCGGCGGCGTGGCGATTGCGCTGGCGCTGGTTTCGTGCGGCGAACGCTCGCTCGGCACCGGGGTGGTGCTGTGGAGCGAAGGCGGTCCGGTGGCCACCGGCGCCATTGTCGACGTGGTGGAGGAGTCGACCATTGAGGACCGCTACCTGGTGCGCGCCGCCGCGGCCGACCGGCGCGAGGAACCGTTGCCGGTGGCGCCGCGCTGGCGCGTGCGGGTGTTTGCCGAGCCGGAACAGGCGGCGGAGTTTGCCGCCCGGTTTGCCGAGTTCGTGGACGTGTACGCGTACGCGGTGCGCCGCGGCCTGCCGGTGCGGGCGCAGGCGTCCGCCACCGCCGGCATCGTCTACAAGCTGCGCGAACAGGAAGTGATCAAGGTGATCGCGCGCGGCGCGGAGCCGGAGCAGGTGGGCTCATTCGAGAACTACTGGTACGGCGTGCTGACCGAGGACGGCACCGAGGGGTATACGTTCGGGGAGTTCCTGCCGGTGTTCGAGTCGTTCGGCGACCCGCACGCCGAGGCGGCGCGGCTGCAGGCCGACGATCCGGGCCTGGAGCGGGCGCTGCGGACGGCGTGGCGGCCGGAGGAGTTTCTGTCCATGGTGAACCGCCGGCGCTTCGACCTGCTGCGCCTGCGCCCCGAGTACGGGCTGTTCCCGGATCCGGAAGCGGGGGTGTTCCGGCTGGTGACGGCGCAGCGCGAGCGCGAGTTTCCGTATCGGGCGGTGGAGCGGGTGGGCGACGGGCGCTACGTGCTGGCCACGGAAGGCGGCGGCGGCAGCCCGGCGCGCTTTACGCTGCGCGGCAACGGCGCGCTGGCATTCTCGTACGTGGACGAGGGCCGGCTGGTGACCGAGGTGTTCGTGGACCTGCAGCAGGAGGTCGAGGAACTGATCGCCGGCGAGCGGGGGCGGCGCGAGCGGCTGTTTGCCGCCTTGCTGGAGCGCGGTCCGTTGTTGCGCAGCGGCGGCTACGGCACCATCGAGCTGACCGAGGAGGGCCGTTTCCGGTGGCAGGGCTACGAGGCGCTGGTGCCGCGCTGGGTAGCGGACGGGCTGCCCGGCACCGGGGTGGTGGACTTCCGCTACGCGCTCGGCGCGCCGCTGCGCGGCGCCTACGACACGGTGGTGACGCTGCTGTTCGACGCCCGCCCGCCACCCGCCGGCACCCGCGGCGCCGCGGGTGCGGTATCGGCCGGTCCCGCCACGGCCGCCGCCGGCACGCACGACACGACCGGCACCGGCAGCGCTGCGGTCTTGGGCGCCGGTGGCGCGACCCCGGCGGGTGCGGGCGCGGCGGACGCCGGTGCGGGCACTGGCGGAGCGCGTGCAGGGCCGGCAGATACCGGCCCCGACGCGGCGGATACGAGAGGGGTAGGCACCGGGACAGCGGCCGCGCTGGGAGGCGAGACAGGTGCGGCGGGCGTGGCACCGGCGGGCACCGGCTCGGGCACGGATGCGGGCGGCGCCGGTGCGGGGCAGAGCGGCCGCGGCGCGGCGGGCACGGAAGCCGGCGCGGGCGCCGGCGGGGAGCATGCAGGGCCGGCTGATGGCGGCGCCGGCACGGCGGATACGAGAGGGGCAGACACCGGGGCAGCGGCCGCGCCGGGAGGCGAGACAGGTGCGCCGGACGGAGCAGCGGCCGGCACCGGCGCGGGGGATGCGGGCACGGATACGCCCGGCATGTATGCCGCCGGCACAGATGCCGCCGGCGCAGATGCCGCCGGCGCAGATGCCGCCGGCGCGACGGCGGCACTTGCCCCGGTCGTCGCCGGCGAGGATCCCGGCGACGAAGGAGGCCGCGAGCCGGGGGTGCCGGAGCCGGAGTACATGCGCGCGACCGCGTGGGCGGCGGAGCTGACCCTGCTGGTCAGCTATGACGGCGCCGGCGTCCGGCTGACGCCGGCGGAACCGGCCGCGGCGGCGCTGGAGGTGCGGCAGGTAAACCGCTCCGCCGTGGTGATGTACTTCGCCTCGTCGAGCGCGGACGGCGGCTGATGGTGACGCTCACCGAGATAGCCGTGGCGTACGGCGAGCAGGTAGTGCTCGACGACATCAGCCTGACCATCGACCGGGGCGCCCGCATCGCGCTGTGCGGCGCCAACGGCAGCGGCAAGTCGACGCTGATGCGGGTGATCGCCGGCCAGGCCAGCGCCGACAGCGGGCGGGTCATTGCCAAGCGCGGCGTCAGCATCGCCTACCTGGCGCAGTCGGGAGTGGAGCACGGCGGCCGTACGCTGCGCGAGGAACTGACGCTGGCGTTTACCCGCGAGCTGGCCGCCGAACAGGAGCTGCGCCGCATCGAGGAGCAGATGGCGCAGACCGGCGTGGGCGGCCGCAACAGCGCCGACGCCGGCGAGCTGGACCGGCTGCTCGCCCGCTACGGCGAGCTCGGCGAACAGGTCGGCCCGGACGGCGCCGCCGATCGCGCCGCGCGCCTGGACCGCGTCAGCCGCGGCCTCGGCTTCGGCTCCGGCGACATGGACCAGGACACCGCCACCTTTTCCTCCGGCTGGCAGATGCGCATCGCGCTCGCCAGGCTGCTGCTGGAGGGCTCCGACCTGCTGCTGCTCGACGAGCCGTCCAACTACCTCGACCTGGAGGCGCGGCAGTGGCTGGAGCAGTACCTGCGCACCTACCGCGGCGGCTACCTGCTGGTGGCGCACGACCGCATGCTGATGGATCGAACCTGCGACCAGGTGGCGGAGATCTACCGCGGCAAGCTGCGCATCTTCGCCGGCTCGTTCTCGCACTACCTGGTACGGCGCGAGGCGGAGCTGGAGCAGATGGCCGACGCCTACGAACGCCAGCAGGAGGAGATCGCCCGCATGGAGGCGTTCATACGCAAGTTCCGCGCCAACTCCTCCAAGGCACGGCTGGTGCAGAGCCGCATCAAGCTGCTCGACCGGCTGGTGCGCCTGCAGCCGCCGCCGGTGCAGTCGCACATCGCGTTCAGCTTCCCGCCGGCGCCGAAGGGGGGCCGGCGCGCGCTCAGCGCCTCCGCCCTGCGCCTGTCGTACGGCGAGCACGAAGTGATCCGCGACCTGGACCTGGAGCTGGACCGCGGCGACCGGCTCGCGCTGGTGGGCGAAAACGGCGTCGGCAAGTCCACCCTGATGCGCGCCCTCGCCGGCGCCGCGGCGGTCACCGGCGGGCAGGTGACGCTCGGCACCGGGGTGAGCACCGGCTACTACGCGCAGGATCGCGCCGAGCAGCTTACCGGCTCCGGCAGCGTGCTGGAGTACATGGAGGCGGTGGCGCCCACCGACATGGTGCCGCGCGTGCGCAACCTGCTCGGCGCGTTCCTGTTCAGCGGCGACGAGGTGTTCAAGCCGCTGTCGGTGCTCAGCGGCGGCGAGCGCAGCCGGGTGGCGCTGGTGCGCCTGCTGCTGGAGCCGGCCAACCTGCTGCTGCTCGACGAGCCGACCAGCCACCTGGACCTGAGTGCCATCAGCGTGCTCACGCAGGCGCTGCGCAGCTACGCCGGCACCCTGCTGTTCGCCTCCCACGACGAGTACTTCATCGCACAGCTCGCCACCAAGGTGCTGGAGGTGACGCGTGACCGCGTGCGCCTGTACCACGGCGGCTGGGACTACTACGCCTGGAAACGGTCCGGCCAAGGCGCGCCGCCGGCAGCCGGCGGCGCGCCGCCGCCCCCCGGCCCACACTGATAAAAACAAATCCGACCCCACCACCCCCGACAAAATT